>NZ_JBEYZW010000047.1:0-55562 GCF_040646215.1 Streptomyces sp. NPDC046215
GCCCGCGGGGCCGGCGGCCCGGGGGGGGGGGGGGGGGGGGGGCGGGGGCGGGGGGGGCCCCCCCCCCCGGCCGGGTTCGCCTAGCGGCGGCCTGGAGCGGGTGTGCGAGGAGGAGGGACGGGGGTCAGGCGGTCTCGGCGACCGCCCGGTCGAGGGTCGTCAGGGCGACGTCGAGGAGCGCCTGGCGCTTCTGCTCGTCGGTGCCGCTCAGCTCGCCGAGCGTGAACGCCCCGAAGTGGACGGTCAGCAGGGCGCTGGCGACGTGGATCTGGGTGTCGAAGCCGAGCCCGCCGGAGTGCATCAGCCGGCCGATGGCCTCCATCCGCTCGCGCAGCACCCCGCCGACGGCCAGGCCGCGCAGGGACGCCTGGTTCTCCTGGAGGATGCGGTAGATGGGGATCGCCGATTGCAATGCCGCGCTGTAGCGGCTGAGCAGCTCGCGCTTGGTGGCCGGGGTCTGCGGCTGCTCCCTGGCCCAGGCGATGAGGTCGTCGACCGGGCGGCCGAGGTCCTCGGAGATGGCGCTGAGGATGTCTTCCTTCGTCTTGAAGTGGTAGTACAGCGCCGCCTTGGTGACGCCGAGGGCCTCGGCGATCTCCCGTAGCGACGTCTTCTCGTAACCCCGAGAGACGAAGAGGTCCAGGGCTGTTTTCCGGATGCGCTCCCGGGTGTCGCTCCTGCGCGCCTGAGGGGTGCTGCCCATGCATCTCTCCCTGCCGTTGTCGTGATCCTGCCGCCCCCTGCCGGACCGGCGTGCTGCCCGGCCAAGTGCGCGGCACGGCACCCGGGTTGACCACTGACCGGTCGGCACGTCAGTGGTCATGGGGCGCTGCCGCACACGTTAGGGGGGAGTGGAGATCATGCCGCAGGAAACGACCGCGCAGGAGGCCGCGCCGGGGACCGCGACACCACCGGCACGCAATACGTACATTGTCGTGGTCACCGTCGCCGGCACGTAGCGGTTCACCTGCGCCGACGGGCCGATTTGCGCAGGGCGCGGGGCCCGCGGGCGGCCGGTCGCCGGGCGGCCCGGGCGGCCCCGCCGGGTGTGCGGTCGCGTGGCACGGCGTGCGGGAGCGGGGACCGGCGGACGGGCCGGCCCGCACCACGGCGGCCGGAAAACTTTTCCGCGGGAATGCGGGAGCGCCGGTCATAAAAGTGCCAGTCGTACCCGTGGCGAGGGTACTGGCGCAAATGAGTGAAAGCCCGGAACCTCTCCAAAAAGCCGGAGTTAGGCAGAACGCTTTCCCAGTGGGGGCGCTACACGATCGAAAGGCATAGACGTGCTCAAGAAGGTAATCGCCACGGCCGCCCTGACGGTTTCCACGGTCGGCACCCTCGCCGGCCCCGCGATGGCCATCGGCAACGATGACGACGTCGCCAATGGCAACGCCGCCAAGGTCGGTTACGGCAACACCAAGACCGGCGGCAAGGAAAGCCCGCAGATGAGCCTGATCCAGGGCTCGCTCAACAAGCCTTGTGTGGCCATCGGCAAGCTCGGTATCCAGTCCATCGTGGCCCTGATCAACATCGGCGTCCAGGACATCCCGATCCTCACCTCGCAGCAGCAGCAGCAGTGCACCGACAACTCCACGATCTCCGACGGTGACGACCCGCTGTCGCACATCCTCTCGGAGCTCCCGATCCTGTCGGCCAACGGCTCCGCGAACGGCTGACCGCAGGTACCCGGAAAGTCCCTCCGCCGCGGGTGTGCGGGCCCTGCGGCGGAGGGGCTTTTCGATTCCGGCGCCCTTCCACGCTCATTTCTGATCGGGCTGCGACGGTGGGCCGAAGGGGTGAAGGTTAATAACCTTCGCACCCGGTGTGAGTTATTCAGGGTGCTCCCGTAATTCGTCGACCAGAGCGAAGGAATAGCGTGATCAAGAGAGTAGTGGCCACCACGGCGCTCGTGGCTTCCGCGGCCGGCGTCTCGGCCACGCCGGCCATGGCGGTCGGCAACGGTAGCGACGTCGCCAACGCGAACGGCTCGCATCAGGAATACGGCAACACTTACACGGGCGGCTACATGAGCCCGCAGATGGGCCTCATCAACGGCTCGCTCAACAAGCCGTGCATCGGTATCGGCAAGCTGGGCGCCCAGTCGATCGTCGGCCTGCTCAACATCGGCCTGCAGGACATCCCGATCCTGTCCTCGCAGCAGCAGCAGCAGTGCACCGAGAACTCCACGATCCACGATGGCGACGACCCGCTGTCGCACATCCTGGACCAGATCCCGATCCTCTCGGGCAACGGCTCCGCGAACCGCGCGCACCACGGAGGCCATGGCCACAGAGGCCACGACGGTCACGGCGGTAACCACGGTTACAAGGACCACGGCGGGCACGGCGGGCACGACAAGCACTGATCCACGCCGCACGCACACCGGCCGCCCCCGGGAGACCCCCGGGGGCGGCTTCGTGCGGTCACGCCCGTCAGCGGGCCCCCGCGTGCAGCCGCGCCACCTTGTCGTAGAGGTCGTCCGCGGTGAGCGGGGAGAGCATCGCGTTGCGCGCCCGGGCCGCCTCGCCGGCCGGGTGATACAGCTGCCGGCCCACCTCCCGGGCCACCAGCGAGAGTGACGTCTCCTTCCCTCCCCGCCCGCCGGTGCGGGTCCGGCCAGGCCAAGTGGCCCAAGATCAGCAGCGGTAAATGCACCAGAGTGCCGACCACTCGCCCCCGTAGATTGATCACAACGGAACGCGGCGCCAGGAACGCAGCACCGGGCACGCGGCCCGTGGCACGCACGGACTCAAGGGAGCACCACATGAGCAACACCCCGCACGGCCACGACGCCGTCCTCGTCCGCGCCGCCGACGCGACCGCCCTCAGCGACGGACCCGGCAGCCTGATCACCCTGCTCGCGGACTCCGACCACACCGGCGGCGCCCTCACCACCAACCGCGCCACGCTGTCCGAGGGCGCGGCCGGGGCCCCGGCGCACTTCCACACGCGGGCCACCGAGTTCTTCTTCGTCCTCGACGGCAGACTCGAAGTCCTTGTTGACGACACGGTGCTCACCCTGGAGAAGAACGACTTCCTCGCCGTGCCCCCGCGCATGCCCCACGCCTTCGCCCCCGCCGCCGGCCACTCCGCCGACGCCCTCGTCGTCTTCACGCCCGGCATGGGCCGCTTCGACTACTACCGCCTGCTGGAGCGGGTGAACAAGGGCGAGGCGAGCGTCGAGGAGATCAAGGAGTCCTCAGAGCGCTTCGACAACCACTACGTCGACAGCCCGGTCTGGCGCCGGGCCCGAGCCACCGTCTGACCCCACCGCCCGACCCCACCGCCCGGCCCCCTGACCACCCCCGCCGCCGCCCGTACCGGTCGCTTCGTAACACCTTGGCTGCGTAGTCCCCCACCTCGCCTCTCGAACGCATTCGCTGTCGCACAGAGGTGTTAACGTCGCAGCGATCTGAAGAGATCACATCAAGCAAGGGACGGGGGTCCACAGAGTGGCAGGCGTGCGCGAAGTGGGACGCAAGCACGAGAGCGGCGGGCCTAAGGGGGACATCGCCCTCGTCAAGGGCTCGGCCGTGCTCATCGCCGTGGCCGCCAGCTGGCACCTGGCCGTCTGGGCCACCGCCGACCACATGGCCCTCTCGGACGTCCTGGCCACGGCCGGCGCGCTCGCCGCGCACAAGCCCCTCGCCGGCCTAGGCGAGGGCATCGAGCCGGCGTCAGCCGCCGTCACCGTCACCGTCTGGCTGGCCGTGCTCCTCGGTCCGCTCGCCGTCATCGCCCTGGCCGTACGGGCCCGCCGCCGCCGCACCCGCGGCGCGGGCGGCGAGGGCCTGGCCTCCGCGAGCGAGGCCCGCCACATGCTCGGCGAGAAGCGCGCCCGCGCGGCCGCCAAGATGACGCGCGCGACCTCCTTCACCGGCAAGGACGGCCGTTACGACGCCAAGGCCGCCGCCCGCGCCGAACTCCGCGAGGTCGGCTGGCTGCTCGGCACCCAGCTCGGCAGCGGCCAGCCGCTGGTCGCCACGCCCGAGGACTCCGTCGCGGTCATCGCCCCCTCCGGCGGCGGCAAGTCCCGCAACGTCGTCATCCCCGCCTGCCTGGACGCGCCCGGGCCCCTCGTCGTCACCTCCACCCGCGCCGACGTCCTCGACGTCATCGCGGAACCGCGCTCCCGCATGGGCCGGGTCTGGGTCTTCGACCCGCTCGACACCGTCGGCTGGCCCCACCGCATGGTGTGGGACCCGGTGGCCGGCTGCCAGGCAGGCGAGACCGCGACCTCGCGGGCCCTGTCGTTCTCCGTCGGCATGGGCGCGGACGACAGCTCCTCCAGCAACGGCAGCTTCTTCCAGCAGACCGCCTCCTCCGCGCTGACCCGCCTCCTCCACGCCGCCGCCCTCGAAGGCAAGACCATCGAGCACGTCATGCGCTGGGCCACCAACCTGGAGAAGGCCAGCGAACCGCGGGCCATCCTCACCGACCACCCCAACGCCGAGCCCGGCTGGGACGTCCTGCTGCGGTCCGTGTCGACGGGCGCCGACGAGACCGTCGCCTCCACCCGCCAGACCCTCGCCGCCCAGATCGAACCCCTCGCCCTGCGCAAGGTGCTGCGCTGCGTCACCCCGCAGCCGGGCGTGCCGACCTTCGACCCGGACGCGTTCGTCGCCTCCCGCGACACCCTCGTCCTCATCAGCGACTCCAACGCCTCGACGAACGTCTCCCCGCTGACGACGATGCTGCTGGGCGAGGTCGTCGATGCCGCCAAGCGCCGCGCCCCGAGGCTGCCGTCGGGCCGCCTGGACCCGTTCCTGCGCCTGGTCCTGGACGAGGTCGCGAACGTCGCGCCGCTGCCGAAGCTGCCGTCGCTTGCCTCAGACGCCCGCGGCTACGGCATCCACATCGTCTACGCGCTGCAATCCCTGGCCCAGGCCGTCCTGCGGTGGGGCCAGCACGAGGCCGACACCCTCCTCGACAACGCCGCGGCCACCCTCGTCATGGGCGGCCTGAAGGACGTCGAGGCGCTGCGCCGCTTCTCGGAACTCGTCGGCGAGGCCGAGATCCTGGAAATCTCCACCGCCCGCGACTCCCAGCGCCTCTTCGGCCACAGCACCAACGAAGTCGAACGCGAGCGCCGCATCCTGCGCCCCGAGGAGATCCGCCAGCTCCCGCACGGGCAGGCCCTGCTCCTCTTCCGCGGCGCGCCGGGCGTCATCGCCGAGCTGCTGCCGTGGGACCAGCGGCGCGACGGGCAGGCGCTGAGGGCCGCCGAGCACGCGACGCGGTCGGCGCGGATCGGGCCGCCGCCGGTGGAGACCACGGGCGCGTAGAAGGACGGCGCGTAGAGAGACGGCGCGCAGAAAGACGGTAGGAAGCATGGAAGAACAACTGCGGGACGAACTGAAGGCCCTCCGGGAAGAGGTGGCGTCCCTGCGGGCATGGCGCACTCAGTTCGAGGCGGCCGTCAACAGCTTCGCGTCGAACAGCAAGGCGAGCCAGGCCGAGGTCACGGAGGTCGTGGCGGAGGTCATCGACCGGCTGCACGCGGTGGAGGCGGCCACGGCCCACGCCGGGCCGGCCGGCGCCGCCGGAGAGCACCTGCCGTGGTCGCTCCGCGCGACGGAGGACGACTGGCGGAGCCTCACCGACTGGATCGACTGGCTCGGCAAGCACTACGCCCCCCAGCTCCACCTGCGCATCTGGCCCTGCTGGCCGCTGCACGGCGGCGTGACCGAGGAGCTCGCCGCCCTGCACGCGGCCTGGCGCGCCGCCACCGAGGCCGACGCGAACCCGGCGCGGCCCGGCAGCGACCTCGCGTACTGGCACCAGATGTGGCTGTGGCCGACGATCGAGCGCATCCGTCAGCACTACATGTTCAGCGAGTGCGAGACCGACCACGCAACCGACCGCCCGGGCCGCCCCACGGACGAGGCCGCGCTCAAGGCGCGCATGGCGGAGGCGGCGGCGGAGCGCGACAGGCAGGAGAACGCGCGCTACACCTTCTTCGCGGAGGCGCTCACGGCCGACGCGGCGGAGCGGCCCGACGCGCTGTGGCGGCACGCGGGCGCCGTGGGGGCCGGGGCGGGAGGGGCGTGGGAATTCCTCTCCCTCCTGGACTGGCAGTGGCACGCCACCGAGGACGTCCCGGCGCGCGACCGCCTGCACCCGGTACCGGCCGAGCGCGCCGCCGCGCTGGCCGCCGACCGGCAGAGCTGGGTGAGGTACTGGGCGCGGTACGTCGACGAGGAGGACTGGCGGGCGGGCGAGGGCCCGACCACGGTCGTCCGGCGGCGCATGAGCCCGGAGCGCATCTACGACGAGGCGTTCAAGAGGGACAACACCTGGGGCCCGACCGCGTCGGTCTACGCGTTCTTCGACGCCCGGCCCTCCAACCCCCCGCACCTTGTCGAGATCGATGTCCAGGAGGCCGAGCGCGCGCTGCACGGCCTCCGCGGAGTGACCGGAGCCACCGAGCTGTGAGCATCACCGCACCGAAGGCGTGGCGTGACGACGCCGAGCCCCACCTGGCCCTGACCGAGGAGGAGAACCGCCTCGTCACCGCGCGCTGGGAAGAGGCCCGCGCGGCACAGAAGACGCTCGACGAGGTCATGGACGGCCTCTACCGCGAAATGGCGGCGGCCAACGGCGCCCGGCTGGAAGGAAAGCAGTACCGCGTCAAGGGCCTGCTCGCCTTCCGCCGCCAGGCCGCCGCGGAACTGGACGAGGGCGTCCCCGCCGAGAAGTTCGTCCGCAAGGTCAACGACCTCAACCGCTACACGCTGACGTTCCAGCCGGAGCACTACACGGAAGGCGTCCGGCGGACGTACGCGCTGCTGCACGAGCAGGGTTTCGTCATTGTCCCGGGTTTCGAGCGCAACAGCTGGGAGGACCCCGTCTACAAGGGCTTCCACGCCACGTGGCAACGCCCCGACGGCACGCTCACGTTCGAGATCCAGTTCCACACGCCCGCGAGTTACCGGGCGAAGACGGAAAATCACCCGCTTTACGATCTGTACCGCTCACGGCACGTCCGCCGCTCCCTCGAAGGCGAGGACACCACCGGCCGGTGGCACGAAGAGGCGGCGAAGACCGTGCAGAGCGAACGGTACGGGCGGGGCCCGGAGAAGGAGAGCAACTGATGAGTGAGCAGGACGAATACTTCGTCAAGGCGGCTCCGCCGTACACGGAGGAGCGGCCGTCGAGCCTCTGGCGGCGGTCGGGGGACGACTGGGCGTACCTGTCGCTCCTGGACTGGGAGTGGCACGACGTCAAGGACACCACGGTCAAGACGCCGCCCGCCCCGGACGCCCTGTACCCGGTGTCGGCGGAGCGGGCCGCCGCGCTGGAGGGGGACCGGCAGGCATGGGTCCGCTACTGGGCGCACTACGTGGACGAGGAGGACTGGAAGGACGGCGAGCCGCCCACCACCGTCGTCCGCCGCCGGCGCAGCCCCGAGCGGCTCGTGGACGAGTCGTTCCGGGCCGGCGGCGCCTGGGGCCCCACGGACGCGGTCTTCGCGTCGGGTGACCTCAGGACGTCCAACCCCCCGTACCTGAAGGAGCTGAGCGCTGACGAGGCCGAGGCCCTGATGCAGGAGCTGTTCGGGGTCACGGGAGGCACCGAACTGTGAGCGGCACAACGGGGGCCTGGGAGGGCGAGGGCTACACGCTCAGCCCGGAACAGAATCGTGTGGTCACCGAGCGGTGGGAGCGGGCTGCCGCCGCCCGGCAGGACATGGACGCCATGATGAAGGGCGTTCAGCAGGAGACGGCGCAGTCGCACGGGGGCAGATTGGAGGGCCTTGAGTACTCGCTCAAGGGCCTCGACTCCTTCCGCCGGAAGGCCGCGACCGCCGCCGTGGTCGGGAACGTTCCGGTCGAGAAGACCGCGCGCAAGGTCAACGACCTGAACCGCTACACCCTGACCTTCGACCCCGACAGCTACTCCCAGGGTGTGGAGCGGACATACGAGCGGCTCCGTCACTCCGGGTACGAGCCCATATCGGAGAAGAACACCTGGCAGGATCCGGTGTACAAGGGGATCAATACCTCTTGGCAGCACACGGAGTCGGCCGAGAAGTTCGAGCTCCAGTTCCACACTCCGGACAGCTTCAAAGCCAAGATGGAGAATCACGAACTCTACGAGCTCTCCCGCGGTAACGCGCTCGCCGACCTCGCCGAGGGAAACGAAGAGCTGGCGCAGTCCTATCGTGATGCCGCCAACCAGCTGCAGAACGAGCGGTACAAGAACGTCGAGGTGCCGCCGGGGCAGGAGAAGATCGGCGAACAGCTGGTCCGGGACAAGCTCAATCCCCGGGTGCCCTTGGACCACGTCGAGCTGATCCGCCAGAAGGAAGCCGAGAAGCGGGCCGAGAACCTCGGCCACGCGCAGGCGCCCGTGCTGGGGCAGGTGGAGCAGGCCACCTTGCAAGCCGACGGCCCCGGGCAGGCCAAAACCAACGATCTACGCAACAGGTTGGCTACAAGGCCGGCCGTGGAACTCCCCCGGCAGAAGACCGCGACGCCGGGTATCGAGCAGTTTCCGCAGCAATCCCGTAGTCGCGGCCCCTCACTCGGGTGACCGTTGCCCCGCTCTCGCTGAGGGGATAGCCGGAAGTGCCCGCCTTGTCGGAAAACGCAGGGCGTCACGGCGAGCATGATCATTCATAATCGAACCAAAACTGATCGGCAGATGTCATTTGACGATCAGTTTTGGTCGACGTACTGTCCTGCCACTCAGACCTAGCACGGGGGAAGGGTCAACGGGGTTGAGCACGTTCACGACGGTTATGCGGCGGATTCTGAATCTGCCGGAGCCGCGCAGCGACAAGGCCACGGCCACGTCATCTCCGGAGGTATCCCCGCCCCAGCAGGCGGCCCCGGCCCGCCCGGCCGCGGCCGCCGCGCCCCCGGCGGCGCTCCAGCAGTGGACCGACGCCGCCGCCCGGCTCCAGGCGCAGACGCCCGAGCCGCCCCCGGCACAGCCGGCCGCGCCCGCCGCCCGGGGCCCGCAGGAGCGCGACGTCCCCTGGCAGATCGAGGACGAGAAGAGCGGCACCAAGTTCCTGGTCAAGGCCGGTCGCGGGGCCCTCTGGGGCCTCGTCGCGCTCGCCGCGATCACCGGTGTCCGCTCCTGGTTCTGGACGCCGGCTCCGCAGAAGGCCGACCCGGTCCAGGTCAACAGCGGGCCCGCCTACCCCGTCCAGGAGGCCCAGGTCGTCGCCGCCCGCTTCGCGCGCGCCTATCTGACCTGGGACGAGGACAACCCCCAGGCCCGCGCCGAGGCACTGACGCGCGACATGGCCAAGGGGATGGACGCCGCGGTGGGCTGGAACACCCGGGGGCACCAGGAAGTCCTCGTCGCCCAGCCCGGTCCCGTCACCGAGGAGAAGGACAAGCGGGCCCGGGTGCGGGTCGACGTCCTGGTGAAGGGCCCCGCTTCCGCCGACAGCGCCAAGCCGGCGGACAAGGACAAGCAGAGCGACAAGTCCAAGGACGACAAGTCCAAGGACAAGAAGGACGAAGCGAAGAAGGACGAAGCGGGCAAGGACGAGAAGGACCGGAATTCCCCGTCCGCCACCGGCCCCCGGTGGCTCGGGCTGGACATCCCGGTCGTCCACACCGCCGGCCGGATCGTCGTCACGGGCCAGCCCGGCATGGTGGGCGTGCCCCACAGCGCTCCCGCCGCACCCGCGCTCACCGCGAAGTCCGGTGACCACGAATTCAGTGACAAAACCCGCGGCGTGGCCGAGGAGTTCTTCGCCAAGTACGCCTCGGGAGAGGCCGAGTCGGTCGCCGCGCCGGGTGCCTCCGTCGCCGCACTGCCGCCGGGCGTGACCTTCGGTTCACTGCGCAACTGGTCGGTCGACGAAGGCAGCGGGGGCGACCGTACCGGCGTCGCCACCGTCACCTGGCAGATGGCCGGGGCCGAACTGGAGCAGACGTACCGGGTCAAGCTGACCCGCGTCGCCTCGGCCAAGGCAGAACGCTGGCAGGTCGTGGAAATCCACGGCGGAATGTCCTCCTGACCGGTGCCGTAATCCGGACCTGTCCGCTCTTATCTCAAGCAAGGGAAGAATGATGGAATTCGCGCTGTCCAATGGTGCCGAGCTCAAGACCTGGGTGATCGCCGTCGCCGGCAACATCTTCCTGATCGTCCTCGCGGTCAGGGCGATCGGCCACTACGCGAAGCGTGAGTGGGGTGAGCTGCTCGCCCACTTCATAGCGGGCGTCGTCGTCGCCGGCTTCGTCTACTCGCCGGACAGCGCCAAGAACATGCTCACCGCGATCTGGGCCAAAGTGGCGGGCGCATGAGGGTTGGACACACCTTCACCCGCCATTTCGACCTGGAGACACGGCAGCACGAGCTGCTCGGCATGGACCTCGGCGAGGGCCCGTCCCGGCGGGTCCTCGTCACGGGTGCCGTCGTCTACGCGGTCTGGATGGGCGGTCTCTTCCTGATCTTCGGCTGGCCCTCGCAGATGTTCTTCACCCTCTACTTCGCGCCGCCGGCCCTCATCACCTTCTACGGGTCCCAGCGGTCGCGGCGCAATGAGCGGCGCTGGAACCTCACGCAGTGGGCGCTCACTGTCAGGTACCTGACCGTGGGCCACCGCCCGGTCATCAACGGCGGCCGCCGGGCGGCGGACCGGTCGGAATGGCTTCCGCTGCGGGCCCGCCTCGGGGAGAAGGCCGACGACGCCCTGGCCCTTCCCGGCATGGGCGCGTTCGACCGGTTTCTCGGTGACGAGGAACCGCAGCGGATGTCCGGCCGGCCCGTGACGCTCGAAGCCCGCCCCCGGCTGTACGGGCCGGATCAGGTCTACCGCGCGAGGTCGCGCAACCACTCGTCCCAGAAGGCACCGGGCGGCGGCCGCAACGGCCGGAAAGGTACGTGAGGTACGCCATGAAGATCATGAAGGGCATCGCCCGGTTCCTGGGCGTCGACGGTGACCGGTCCGCCCCGCCGCCGCGCTACGTGGCGCTCACGGACGGGCTGGTCATCACGGAGACCCACGCCGAGGCGTGGTACCTGCTCGGCAGCTCCAACACCGACCTGATGTCGGAGGGCGCCCGGGACGCCGAACAGGACCAGGCGAGCAGTGCCCTGGCCCGCACCCTGGCCGGCTACGACTGCCACCTCAAGATGCTCTGGTCGCCGCTGAACGCGGAGGACTACCGGACCGAGGCGGAGACCCTCTTCTCGGCGGGCGACTACGCCTCGTGGGCGGACCTGCGCGTCAGGCGCCTGGAGGAACTGGAGCTGCCCACCCGCATCCTGCTGCTCGGCGTGCGGATCTCCGAGCGCGCGGGCCAGGCCAAGGCGCGCGGGAGCCGCGGCGTCCAGGACGCCCTGGGCATCGGCTCGACCTCGGTGTCCCCGAAGGAGATCGCCCGGCTCGACGCCCTCGCCCGGCGGCTCGGCCGCCAGCTGGAGACCACCCCGTGGAAGGCGCAGCCGGCCACGGTGGAGGTGCTGGCCTGGATGATCGCGCGCGAGCAGCGGCGCGGCACGCCGCTGCCCTCTCCCGACGACAAGGGCGTCATCACCGGCGCGAAGCTCGCCCAGCTCACCCGCGGGCGCGTCCTGCCCTACCCCGACCACGTCCGGGTCCTGGACCAGCGCGGCGAGACGGTCGGCTGGAGCGCGATCCTCACCATGGACGGCTTCCCGGAGGAGATGGAGTCGCCGGGGCCGGGCGAATGGCTGAGGTCCGTCGCCGAGATCTCCTACGTACCGGAGCTCACGGACGACGACGACGCCGGCGACATCACGGCGCTGCCGGTCAACCCCGAGCCGTCCGTCCGCTTCAAGGTCCTCCACAAGCGCGATGCCCTCAAGCAGATCGACGAGGTCCGCCGCCTGGCGAAGGAGCAGCGGCAGAGCGCGGCCAAGCACTCCGCCGGCGAGACCGCCCAGGAGATCGAGGAGACCGAGGAGACGATGACGTCCCTCTCGCGCGACATGAAGCGCGAGGACGTCACGCTCCTGGAGGACAACCCGCGCCTGATCGTCAGCAGTGACGTCTCGCTGGATGACCTGCGGGCCCGCTGCGACGCCGTCATCGGCTTCTACGGCGGCATCGGCATCGAGGTCAGCGTGGCGGCCGAGGAGCAGCGCGAGCTGTGGCTGGAGGCGCAGCCCGGCGACATGCTGCGTGTTCCGGACCTGGCCCACACCCGGACGGTCGGCGCCTTCGCCGGCTCGTGGTTCTGGGGCGGCGCGTCCGTCGGTGACGACACGGGCCCGGTGATCGGCTATCTGACCGGTTCGACCCCCGGCGTCGTCCGCAACGACCTCACCGGCGGCTCCGAGCGCGGCGACGCCACGACCACGGCCTTCATCGGCCGCAGCGGCCGCGGCAAGACGACCGCGATGATGCTGTCCCTGCTGGACTCCGGCTTCCGCGGCTCGTTCGTCCTCGCCCTCGACTTCAAGGGCGACATGGGCGGCCTGGTCTCGGCCGGCCGGCGCTACGGGCTCAACGCCCACCTGATCGAGACGGGCGCCCAGTTCGCCGGTGTCGCCGACCTCTTCACCCTGCTCAGCGGCGAGAGCGCCGAGCGCGCCCAGACCGAGGTCCCGGCGCAGCTGGGCATCGCGCTCCCGCAGCACCTGCGCATGCGGGGCGCGGAGACGCCGATCCAGAGCGCCGTCAACGAGATCATCGCCGAGGGCGACCCGGCGACGTGGAAGGTCATCGAGCGGCTGCGCCGGTCCGACGACGAGCTGACGCGCGAGACGGGCAACGCGCTGTTCGAGCTGTCGCTGACGGGCCTGGGCGCGCCGTTCATGGGCCGGCCGGCCGGGGCGGCCCTGATCACCCCCTCGCCGGGCATCTGGGTCGTCCAGGTCCCGGGCATCACGCTGCCGTCGCCCGACGACTCCCGCGACGACTGGTCCGTGCACCAGCGCCTGTCCGTGGCGCTCGTCCACTCGCTGCTCGCGTACGGCATCAGCATGGCGGGCCGCAAGGACCTCCGCGGCCTGCGCAAGGTCGTCGCGGTGCCGGAGGTCCACGTCCTCACGGCCACGCGCGAGGGCAGCTCGTTCCTCCAGTACATCGCCCGAGTGGGCCGCGCCCTGCACACCGCCCTGGTCGTCGACACCCAGGACCCGGAGTCGCTGGCGAGCCTCACCGGTCTCGTCGAGCAGATGACGACGGTCTTCGGCTTCCAGCTGACGACGGGCGAACAGCAGGACGCGATGGCAGCCCTGCTCGACCTGCCGAAGGGCGCCCACACGCGCCAGCTGATCCAGGCCATCGGCGTCGACGTGACGCAGGAGATCCGCCACGGCCACTGCATCATGCGCGACCGCCGGTTCAGCAGCGCGACGGTGCAGTTCGACGTGCCCTCGGTGGAACTGCTGCAACTGCTCAACACCACGCCGAAGACGAACAGCGTCGGTACGGGGGAGAGTCCCGTGTCCATGAGCAAGGCCGCATACGAAGAGGTGGGCGCGTGAACAAGCGGATAGCGGTGGTGGCCGCCGCGGCAGCGTCGGTGCTGATGGTCGCGGGGTGCTCGTCGTCCTCGGACGGCAAGAAGGGCGACAAGCCCGGCGAGAAGCCGGGTTCGGCCGCGGACCGGCAGGCCCAGGAGTACCGCGACGCGGCGAAGAAGGACCGCGCGAAGATGCTCGAAGTGGCGGTCACCTTCCAGAAGGCGGACGGCCTGCACGACGCCGAAACGGCCTGCCGGCTGATGACGGACGCGGGCCGGCACGGCAGCGACGGGTCGATGGAGAGCTGCGTGAAGTTCTACACGCCGCTGAAACCCGACGTGCGCGCTTCGGAGGAGAAGTCGTCCTACAGCGTCACGGGCGACCCCGTCGAGGTGGGGCCGATCGGTGACCACCAGGCGGGCACCGGAGTGATGGTGACGCGTCAGTACCTGTACGAAGGCCGCACCAAGTACTACAGGACGGCGCTGCGCATGGTGAAGGTCCGCGGCGCCTGGCTGGTGGACCAGGAAGAGGAGATCTACGACTCGGAGATGAAGCACTCGAGTCCGGTGTCCAGCGCGCTGATGAGGTCGCATTGAGGTTCCCACGGTTCCGCAACCTGGCCATCCCGGTGGTGGGAGCCTTCACCACGGTGATGGTGACGGCGTCCGCCGCGGCGGCGGACGACGACAAGTTCGCCAAGTACAAGCCGGCCGGTATCGGAGCCCTCCTCCCCGCGCCGAAGACCTCGTACTCCGGTCCGGGCACGCTGTACGAGCAGTACGGCAGCCCCATGCTCTACGACCTGGACGTCCAGCTGGGCTGGGACGAGTTCGGTGACTGGGCGCTCCAGTTCGTCTCCGTCATCTTCATGGGCCTGGCCGTCGTGTTCGCCCTGGCGGCGGTCGTCGTCGTGCAGTGGACGTTCAAGTTCACGTCCATCGACAAGCTCGAGGACTCCATCGCGACCGCCATCTCCGGTGCGGCGGGCACGGTGTCGTCGACCCTGCTGCCCTCAGCGCTGATCGTCGGTGCGCTGATCGCGTTCGCGAACCACCGAAGAAACGGTTCCTCGATCAGCCAGCTGGGCTGGGTGTTCGCGACGGGCATCTTGTCGGTGTCCTTGCTGACCACGCCGAAGGTCTGGATCGAGGGCATCGACTCGATCCGCACCATCGGCAGCAACACGGCCATGGAAGCCGCGTCCGCCGGCATGGGGAACGAGACCAAGGAACCCATCGACATCGGCAGCCAGCCCGTCTACGGCGGGAACCAGCAGGACAACATGCTGCGCAAGTCCGCCGACGCGATCTGGCGGTCCTACGTCGTCACTCCCTGGTGCGTGGCCGAGTTCGGCAACCTCAACACGTGCAAGGAGCACGGAAAGGACCTGCTGGACCTCCCCGCGGACGACAAGAAGCGCGAGGAGTGGCTGAAGACGAACGTCAGCGACGGCACCGTGGGAGAGGAGGCGGTCAAGTACCGCCAGGGCCACGTGGGCCAGGCGCGCGTCATGGTCACCATGGCCGCCGCCGTCTGCGCGGGCCTGTTCGCCATCCTCGCGGTGGCGCTGGCCTTCGCCTCGCTCGCCTCGCTGATCGGCGCGCTGATGCTGCTGCTGGCCGGCGTCGTCTTCGCGTGCCTGTGGGTCATTCCCGGCAGGCCGCGCCAGTGGGGCGTCCGCTGGTTCGACACCCTCCTCGGCTTCACCCTGCAGTCGTTCGTCAGCACGATGGTGCTGGGATGCGTCCTCGTCATCAACACGGCGAGCGTGTCCATGGTCGGTTCGTACGGCTGGTTCGCCTCGGCGGGTGTGAGCATCACGGCCGCGATCGTCGCGTTCAAGTTCCGCGGGATCATGGAAAGCATCGTCGGGGTCACCGGCGCCACCAACTCCTCGTTCAACGCCGGTGCCATGCGCCTCGCCCAGGGAGCCGGGGCCCTCGCGGCGCGGGGCGCCGGCAGGGGCGCCCTGTGGTCGGGCAAGAAGGCGGGAGCACCGGTCGCCCGTAAGGGCAAGGAGCTCGGCGGCAAGGCCGTGGGAGCCGCCAAGGAGGCGGCCCAGGAGAAGTTCGGCCGCCCCTTCAGGACCGCTGCCGCCGCCCGGCAGTTCAGCGAGCGGCACGCGAACATGGACGCCGCCGGCGCGGCCAAGGGCTCCACGAAGCGGCAGAACCACGTCATGGGCAAGGAGGGCGGGCCCGGCACGTCGAGTGAGGTCACCGCGGCCCGGCGCGCCGAGAAGACCGGCAGCTCCGCGCCCCTGTCGGTCGGCCGGGCGAGCCGGGCGAGCGACCTGCAGGGCCGCGGGGCGGCGTCCCAGGCTCAAGCGGCGCGGCGCGGCGCCCGGTCCGGCGGCCAGAACGTGGCCGCCGCGCAGACCGGCCGCCCCGGCACTCCCGGCCAGGAGCGCAAAGCCGCGCGCAAGCCGCCCGCGTCAGGCCGGGGCGGGGAGCGCGAGCGCGGGTTCCGCAGCGCCCCGGCACCGGGCAGCGGCGGTGCGCAGCGGCGCGTCACGGAGGCCCGCAGGGCGGCCGCCGGCGCCACCGGCGCCGCGGCCGACCGCGGCGCGTCCCGTCCGAGAAGACGCACGTCCGTGCGGCCCCCCGCGCCCGTCGGCCGTCGGTGAGGTGGACAGATGAGTAAGAAGCAGGACGAGCGCCCGCCCTCCGAGTGGCGGGAACTGCTCAAGGCGGAGTACGACTACCCCGAGGAGATCGAGAAGGCCGGCAAGCGCCGTGTGCGCAGGCGCGCCCGCAAGGCGTACCGGCAGGAGCAGCGCGAAGAGGTCAAGCGGCGGCTGGCGGAGGAGCGGCGCCGTGAGCCGATCACCTCGGGCGGCGCGATCCTCCTGATCGCCGCCGTCCTGGCCGTCGGTGCCGCCGCCACCCAGTGGTGGCCGGACCGCACGGGAGCCCCGTCGACCGTGGGGCACGCGGGGGACCGCGCCCGGACCCTGGACGCGCCGGACAGCGCCCCGCCGTCCGCGCCCCCGGCCCCGCGGGCACCACAGCCCTCGCCGTCGGCGACGGCCGACCTCAGCAAGCCGGAGAAGTCCGCGGAGGGCTGGGCCCGCGCCTACCTCACGCGCAACCCCCCGGTGGACCGGACGCACACCGCGTCCGTCGACCGGGCCGCGCCGTGGATGACCGACGCACTGGTGGACAACCTGAAGCACTTCGACGACAAGGCGTGGGGCGAGCTCGTCTCCAACGGCGGCGTCTCGAAGGTGGTCCGGGTGACGGTCGGCCCGGCCGACGACGACCGCGTGCGGCAGCAGGCGGACACGGAGGTACGCGTCTGGCGCAAGGTCAGCGTCGACATCACGGTCCAGGGCTACCGGAAGTACACCGAGACGAGGGTGTACCTGACGGAGATCATGCGTGCCTCCGACGGCTGGCGCGTGGGCCGGGTCCTGGGGGTCTGAGCGCGTGGTGACACGTCAGGCTCTGGCCCTGGCCTCGGGTGGGCTGCGCAAGGGACTCGCCTTCAAGGTCGGGATCCCCGCGATGGGCATCCTCATGGGCCTCCTGATGATCGTGGGCATGCTGGCCGGAATCGGCGGCGGCCCCTCGGCCGTCGCCGCCGGCTGCGCCAAGCCCGGCTCGCCCGGGAGCGACGGCTCTGCCGGCAACGGGCAGACCGGCGACACCACGGGGGGTGCGAGCAAGAAGCTGCGCGAGGAGCAGGTCGCGAACGCGAAGATCATCGACGACGTGGCCAAAGAGGGGAAGCTGCCGGGCAGGGCCACCCTGATCGCCCTGATGACGGGCCTCACGGAGTCGCAGCTGTCGAACCTCGACCACGGCGACAGGGACTCCCTGGGCATCTTCCAGCAGCGCCCGTCCACCGGCTGGGGCACTCCGAAGCAGATCCAGGACCCGAAGTACGCGGCTCACATGTTCTTCTTCGGTGGCGACAGCGGTGATCCGCCCGGGCTGGTGGACGTCGCGTGGGAGAGCCTGTCGCTCAACGACGCCGCACAGAAGGTGCAGCGGTCCGGCCTCCCCGACGCCTACGGGCCCAAGGAGGCTCAGGCCCGGAGCATCGCCAAGGAGGCGGGCCTGGACCTGGAGCGGTCGGGCGAGAACCACCCCGGTCAGTCGGGTCGGCAGGGCGGCTCGCGGGGCGGTGGCGACAAGGACGGCAAGGACGGCAAGGACCCCGAGAAGAAGCCGGGGACGTGCAACGACACGTCGGGCGGCGGCAACCCCGGCAAGCCCGGCGAGGCGTTCCACGACAGCAAGGCCGGCTGGCCCGACTTCGTGAAGAACCCCTGGACGACTGAGCAAGCGATCCGATGGGCCAAGGACGAGGCCGCGAGCGGCCGTAAGGACTGGTTCGCGATGTGCCTCGCCTTCACGGCCGCGACATACGGGCGGGGCTCCTCCGGTACGAACTACGCGATCGACCACTACCAGGACGTGATGCCGAAGAACTTGCGCCACGACGGCGACCGCAACCCGCCGCCGGGTGCCCTGATGTTCTGGGACACCGGGCACCGCGCGGGGCACGTCGCCCTCTACGTCGGCGACGGCAAGATCGCGTCCAACGACATCGTGACCCCCGGGGCGATCTCCATCGTTCCGGCCACCGATATCGAGACCAAGTGGAACGCGAAGTATTTGGGCTGGTCACCGCCCTACTACCCCAAGGGTGGCTGATCCGGGTCATCATGGCGCCGGGGCCCGCGCGCGGCTGCGGACCCCGGCCTGCTGGCAGAGAGCGGCGGTAAGTAAGGATTGACCATGCCTGTTGTGACGGACCTCGACTCGGTCCCCCTGACCCCCGTCTACACCATTGTCATCAGCACCAACGGTGAGGCGACGATCGAGGGCGAGCCCGTCGAACTCCTGCCCGGTCAGGACGCGCGGACGTCGGCCCTGGCCGACATCCGCATACGGGCGGCGCGGCGCGGGCACCCGATACGCATCAACGCCAAGGAGCCGGACGGGTCCGTCTGGCCGCTGATAGTCGACCACGACGGTGCCGTGACGGTGTTGCAGGCACCGCACCCCGCGCCTCCGCCGCCGCCCGCCCCGACGCCGCCGCCGGCCCCGGCACCCGCTCCCGCCCCGCCCCGGCCCGCCGCCCCCACCGGCTGGCACGCCCCGCTGCCCGGGCACCACGCCGAACGGTTCGCCCGCATCGTCGAGGCGGAGCTGCGCGGTGACCTGGCCGCCGCCGCGGTGGCCGCCAAGGAACTGGAAGCGGCCGTCGACCGGGAGTACGGGCCGTTGCACCCGCACACCATCGGCGTGCTGGGCACCCGCGCGTGGCTGTCACTGATCATCCAGGACGACTGGGCCGCCACGACCCGCCTCCACCTGCGCACCACCGAGCGCCGTGACACGGCCCGGGCCCCTGTGGAGGAGACCCGGCGGGCCCTCCACAACGCGCACGCCGCCTGGCAGCGGCTCGCCGCGACGGACAGGCTGGAGGCCGAGGAGATCCGCCCGGAGCTGCTGCGCGTCACGGAGCTGATCGAGGGCGAGCGGGTGCCGTAGCCGGCGGCTTGTGGGGGCTTGCACCACCGCTGCGCGGCGGTGTCCTCAGACGCCGGACGGGCTGGTGTGGGCTGAGCTCAGCCGAATCAGCCCGTCCGGCGCTTGAGGACGCGCCCGCAGGGCGCTTGCCGCCGCAGGCGGCACGACGGCCCGCAGCCGAAGGTCTGCCGGACAGGCCCCGGGGGCCACAAGGCAAGGCGAGCCCGCGCAAGGCGCCCGGTGCCGGAGTCGGCGGCTTGTGGGGGTGCACCACCGCTGCGCGGCGGTGTCCTCAGGCTCCCCCAGCTACCGCTGGGAGGTGCCCCCAGACGGGCTGGTAGTTGGCTGAGCTCAGCCACATCAGCCCGTCCGGCGCTTGAGGACGCGCCCGCAGGGCGCTCGCCGCCGCAGGCGGCAACGTGGCAACGACGGCCCGCAGCCGAAAGCCCGCCGACAGGCCCGGGGGCCACGAGGCACGGCAAGCCGCCCGCAGGGCCCCGCTTCCGTCATAATCGCGATCATGCTGCCCGACCTGCCCGCGCCCCTTCCGGACGGGCCTCATCGTCGGCTGCTGTCCGACGTGCTCGCCCTCGGTGCGCCGTACGCGCTCCTGCTCGCCGGTGCCCACGCCGTCCGCGCCCACGGGCTGACCGGCGGCCGCCCGGCCCACGGGCCCGCCGCCGACGACTCCGGGGCGGCCCATCCGGACGCCATCCGCTCGGACGCGGCCTACCCCGAAGCCGCCCGCCCCGGCGCCGTCGGCCCGGATCCGGCCTACCCGGACGCCCCCTACCCCGACGCCCCGCGCCCGGCCCCCGATGCCCCGGCCGCACCAACCGGCACCTCTCACCCCACCCCCCTCGAATTCGTCACCGACACCCCCACCCCCATGGCCGACCTCGTCGCCGTCCTCCGGGACGGCCTGGTCGAGCGCGGCTGGCAGGTCGGGGCAGGCCCGATCGACCCGCTCGCGGCGCGGCTGAACGTCACAGGGCCCGGGCCCGGCCCCGGCTCCGGCTCCGAGGAGAGCCGCACCGTCGACGTCCGCAAGGAGACGCTGTGGCGGCCCCCGGTGGTGAGCGCGTACGGGCCCGTGCCCGGCGTCGAGGACGTCGTCGGGCTGGAGGTGCGCGCCCTCGCCGACCTCGGGCTCGTCCCGCACCTCGTGCACGTCCGCGCCGCCGCCACCCGCTGGTCCCCCGCCGAACTGGAGGAGCTGGGCCGCCGGCACACCCGCGACGGTGCCCTCGACCTCACCGACCTCCAGGCGCGGCTGGCGGCGGCCGAGTGGCTCGACGACAGGGAACTCGCCCGCCACGGGCAGGGCGCCGCCGAGCGGGCCGAGCTCCGCCGCTGGGCCCAGCACTGGGCCGACGACATCGCCGAACGCCTCGTCGAAGACGCGCCCTTCGAGGAACCGCCGTCCCGGGAAAACCCGTCCGGTCCCTTCGAAGACGAGTGACACCAGCGAGACCCAGCGCGACGCGCGACCAGCGCGACCAGTGAGACGAGTGAGCCCCCCCTTGCACAACACGCACATAGCCCGCCACGCCGTGGCCGACGCCCAAGTCGCCGCGGCCGTCGGGAACTTCGCCTCCCGCATCGGCCGTCAGGTCGACCTGATGCAGCACAGCGAGGGCCGGGACCCCTTCGGCTGGGAGTTGATCGCCGACGAGTTCCTCGACTACGCCGGCGCCCTGTCCCTGACGGACCCCGACCTGCGGAGCAACGACGCCCACCAGGCGCTGCGGGCCGCGGCCGACGCGGCGCGGGGCGTCGTCACCCTCGGCGTCTACCAGTGGGAGCCGGTCCACGTCTTCATCGAGTACGTCAACTTCGGTCTGACGTACCGGCCCGCCGAGGACCCCGCGATGGACCTGAGCGCTCAGGACTGGCTCCGCGCGCTGCACCTCGCGGTCATCTGCGGCCGGTACGAGGCGGAGGCCGCCACCTTCGGCGAGACCGCGCAGGCCCTGGCCGTGGCCGCCGACGCCCCCTTGGGCAGGCGCGCCGCCGCGGACCTGGCGTTCGGGCTGCTCGCGTACGTCCGCGACTACGACCTCGACGAGGGTGACGGCTACGACGGCGAGCCGCTGAACCGCGCCGAGGCGGCCGCCCGGCTCGACGCGCTCCTCGCCGAGTCGACGGGCCCGGAGGCGTGGCGCGTGCCGGAGCTGACGGCCACGCGGGCCCTGCTGACCGGTGACCGGGAGGCGTTCCGGGACGGCCTGGCCGGGATGCTGGCCCGGCACCACGAGGTCCACGCCCGGGGCACCGCGAGCCCGCGCAGCCTGCTGCCCCTCGGCGCTATCGCCCTGGCCGCCCTCGCGACCCGGCGCGAAGGGTGGGAGCCGGGCATCGAGTCCGCCTACCTGCCGGCGACGCTCGTCACGGGCCGCCGCACCCCCGGCCCCCGCGTCGGCCCCTACGGCCGGGACAAGAACCCGGCCGCCGCCGCCGAGCACGCGGCGGGCCGTACCGTGACCGTCGTCCGGCCGCCCGCAGGCGGCACCCCGCCGTCCGGGGAGTCGGCCTACGACCGCATCACGGCCGAGAAGGTGGCGGAGCTCGCCGACCCGGAGGCCGATCTCCACCTGGCCACCCGGATGCTGCCGAGCACCGCCCGGTACCAGATCCTCCGCTTCCAGGGGCGCGCGGCCTTCGACCCGGACGGCTCGGACCCCCGGCAACTGGAGGCCCTCACCCTGGCCGCCGAACTGGGCGCCGCCGCCTTCCGCACCGCCGGCCCCGCGACGGGGGAGCGGGTCGACGTCGTCATCGGGGGCACCACCCTGTCGCTGCCCCACGTGGGGCGGCAGCGCGACACCCGCTCCGGCGCGTGGACCGCGGCCGTGGGCGCCGCCCTGGCGGCCGGCGCGCGCCGGCCGCTGGAAGAATTGCTCGCCGTCGACCCCGCAGTCTTCGCCGGCGAGGACCGCACCCTCGTCTCGACGACCTACCGCGACGCCCTCCACGACCACCTGCGCGGCGCCGACGCCCGGCCCGCCACCGACCGCGCCCTGCTCGCCCGGACGGCGCTGCTCGCCCGGGGAGGCGACTTCCTGTGCCCGCCCGCCGTGCTGCTCTCCCAGCTCGTCGCCGGGGACGCCGCGGGCTTCGCGCTCGCGCTCGCCGACGCGCTGGAGGAGCACCGCGACCACTACAGCGTCGGTGACCGCGCCGAGGGCGTGGACGCGCTGATCGGCCTGGACGTCCTCGCGCTCGCCTGCCACGCCCGCGCGCGGGGCCTGCTGCCCGTGCCCGTCCGCTCGGAGTACCTGCCCGCGGCGATCCTCGACGCGCACGCCCCGCGCTGATGGCCGGAAAGAAACGCCGAGGCAGGCCCGGCCGGGAGGCGGCCTTGCCGGTGACCGCGGGGCTCCTGGAGGCTTCACCCCGGCGGGCGCTTGATCGCCCGCCGTGAACCTCCGTACGGGCAGCCCTCGACAGCCCCTTCCCGGCCTCCGGGAAGGGGCTGTCGGGCAGCCGATCCCTGGAAGGAGCACAGCGTGCCGCAGGAATCCGCCCCGGAATTGATGGTCACCGCCGACCAGGTGGGGGACTGGTACGACACGTTCGGCGACATCTACCACCAGACCCTCGGCGAGAGCGTGCACTGCGGTCTGTGGTTCCCGCCGGACGAACCCCACCCCACGAGTCTGGACCTGGTCGACCTCTCGTCACAGGCCCAGGACCGCTACACCGACTTCCTCGTCGAGACCCTGAACCCCCGGGCCGACGCGCACGTCCTGGACATCGGCTGCGGCACCGGGCGCTCGGCGTTACGCCTGACCCGGCAGCGCGGCGCCAAGGTCACCGGCGTCTCCGTCAGCAAGGAACAGATCGAGCGCGCCAACCGGCTCGCCGCCGACAACGGCCTCAGCGAGCGGCTCACCTTCGAGTACGCCGACGCCATGCAACTGCCCTATGCGGACGGCACCTTCGACAGCGCCTGGGCGGTCGAGAGCCTGTGTCACATGGACCGGGCCAAGGCGCTCGCGGAGGCGTGGCGGGTCCTGCGCCCCGGCGGTGACCTCCTGGTCCTGGAGTCGGTCCTGACGGGCGAGCTGACCGAGGAGGACGTCGCCGTCTTCGAGGGGATGCTGGCCAGCAACCTCCCGCCCCGGCTGCCGGACTTCTTCGCGCTCGTCGGCGAGGCGGGCTTCGAGACCCTGGAGCTGAAGGACCTGTCGGCGAACCTGGCGATGACCATGAACGTGATGGCCCTCGTCTGCCACGACCGGCGCGAGGAGTTCACCGAGCGGTTCGGCGCCGAGTTCATGGACGGCGTGATCAACGGCCTGCCGAAGGCGCGGGAGGTTGTCGCCCGCAAGACCCGCTTCTTCATGCTGCTCCTGCGCAAGCCGCTCGCCTGAACCGGCCCCGGCCCCCGGGCGGTGACCGCCCGGGGGCCGGGCGGCCCGGCCGGGGCGTGCCGTACGGACCGGCCCGGGGCCGCGACGCCCGGCACGGCGCCTCGCCGCCGGAAACGGAAACGCCCTATCCCGCGTCCGGGCCCGAGTCCACCGGCCGGATGACGACCGGGTGGTCGGGAGAGCCGTCGGGCACGGGACACCGGGCGACGCGTGCGGCGATCTCGGTGACCCGTTCCAGGTCGGCGCACTCCAGCAGCCAGTAGCCGGCGAGCACCTCCTCCGTCTCGCCGTACGGAGCGTCCGTGATCACCGGCTGCCCGTCCTCGCCCAGGTTCACGAAGCGGGTCCGCGCGGGCTCGACCAGGCCCTGCCCGTCGACGAGCTCACCGGACGCGGTGAGGTCCTTGTTGATCTCCCCCATGTACGCGAACATCGCCTGCAGCTCCTCCTCGCTCCAGGCCGGGCTGCCCGCGGACGCCGAGCCGCCCATGGCGGCGTAGTCGGCCTGTGAGCCCAGCACCATCACCAGATACTTCATGACGTCGCTCCCTCGGATCCGCCGTCACCCCCTCGTGGGGCGACCCTTCCCAGGGGACGCCGAACGGGCGGCCCCGCTCCCGTCACCTCGCGGAATCCCCCCGGAAACCACTCTCCGGGGCTACGCGTGCGCCACGCCCCGCCACCTTGGCGCCACATGGCGCCAAGGTGGTGCCATTAATGCTTGCAATGGCGCCACGACGATGCCATGATGACGATATGGACCTCACCCCCTACGTCGACCACCTCCGGAACGAACTCGCGGTCGCCGCGGACGCGGGGGGAGCCGAAGCCCGGGCCCTGGCCGAGCGGCTCACCGCTCCCCTGGAGTCGGCCGCCCGCCTCACCCTGCTCAACGCCCTGTCCGCCGCCATGGGCGAGGTCACCCGCGATCTGGCGCCGGGCTCGGTCGACGTACGGCTGCGCGGCCTCGACCCCGAGTTCGTGGTGACACCGCCGCCGGGTGAGGTGTTCACGGAGGCCGCGGAGCGGGTGAGCGACCCGGCGCCCGGCCGGCAGCCCGTCCCCGCCGAGGGGGAGGAGGGCGGCACCGCGCGGATCAACTTCCGGCTCCCTGCCCACCTGAAGACCCGGGTCGAAGAGGCCGCCGGCCAGGAGGGCCTCTCGGTCAACGCCTGGCTGGTCCGGGCCGTCGCCGCCGCCCTGGAGCCCGGCGAGCCCGTCCGGCCCTCCGGCCGCGTCCGCTACGCGGGCTCGCAAGGGTTCACCGGCTGGGTCCGCTAGCCGGGAGCCGCAGCACCACCCGTCTCTTTCGCACCACGCTTCCCACCAGCGCAAACACTTCACAGAGCCATGAGGACGGGACAGCCATGCCTTCTTTCGACACCGCCGGAGTCAGCCACCGCGCCTGACCGACCGTCTCCGCCACCACCGCGGCGGAGGTCACAGCGGAGCACAGAGAGCGGAGTGTCATGTCCATGCCCATATGCGCATCCAAGGCCCCGGCGTCGGCACGAGCGCCACCGCGCGCCGCGCCACCCACCGAGCACACCCGACCCAACCCGACCCCGTACCGGAGGACACCGTGCAGCACGATGCGTCCACGCACCCGCCCGTGACGTTACCGACCGACCGCCCCGCGGGTTGCCCCTTCGACCCGCCCGCCGAACTGGCCGCGCTGCGCGAGCAGCAGCCGCTCACCCGCATGCGCTACCCCGACGGACACCTGGGCTGGCTGGCCACCGGCCACGCCACGGCCCGCGCCGTGTTCGCCGACCCCCGCTTCAGCTCCCGCTACGAGCTCATGCACTCCCCCTTCCCCCTCCCCGGCACGGAGGGCATGGAGATCCCCCCGGCGACGGTCGGCGACCTCACCGGCATCGACGCCCCCGAGCACACCCGCTACCGGAGGCTGCTCACCGGCAAGTTCACGGTCCGCCGGATGCGCGCGCTGACCGCCCGCGTCGAGGAGATCACCACCGAACACCTCGACGCCATGGAGCGCTGGGGGCCCACGGCCGACCTGGTCCGGGCCTTCGCCCACCCCGTCCCGGCCCTGATGATCTGCGAACTCCTCGGCGTGCCCGACGCCGACCGCACGACGTTCACGGCGCGCGCCGCGGCGCTGAGCGACCCCGCGTCGACCGTGGACGAACAGATCGCCGCCCTGACCGGGGTCGGTGAGCTCATCCAGGAACTGGTCCCGGCCAAACGGGCCCACCCCACCGACGACCTGCTCAGCGACCTGACCACCACCGACCTCACCGACGAGGAACTCGCCGGCATCGGCGGCTTCCTCCTCGCCGCGGGCCTCGACACCACGGCGAACATGATCGCCCTCGGCACCTTCGCCCTGCTGACCCACCCCGAACAGGCCGCCGCCCTGCGCGCCGACCCCGCCCTCGCCGACCAGGCCGTCGAGGAACTCCTGCGCTACCTGACCATCGGCCACACCGGGGTCCGCGCGGCACGGGAGGACGTCGAGCTCGACGGACAGCTGATCAGGGCCGGCGAGTCCGTCACCGTCTCCATCCAGGCCGCCAACCGCGACCCGGCCCGCTTCGACGCCCCCGACACCCTCGACCTGACCCGCAAGGCCACCGGCCACCTGTCGTTCGGCCACGGCATCCACCAGTGCCTGGGCCAGCAGCTCGCCCGCGTCGAGATGCGGGTGGCCCTCCCGGCCCTCTTCACCCGCTTCCCGACCCTGCGCCTGGCGGTCCCGCCGGAGGAGGTACCGCTGCGCACCGGCCTGAGCATCTACGGGGTGCACCGGCTCCCCGTCACCTGGGACGCGGAGTAGCGCGCATGGACATCACCATCGACCGCGAACGCTGCGTGGGAGCGGGCATGTGCGCCCTGACGGCCCCGGAGGTGTACGACCAGGACGAAGAGGAAGGCCTGGCCGTCGTCCTGACCACCGCCCTCCCACCGCACCAGGCGGGGAAGGCCCGCTTGGCGGCGGCACTCTGCCCGGCGGGCGCCATCACGGTGCACGACACCTGACCGCCCGCCGCAGTGCCCCGGGCCACCGGCCCGGGGCACTGCGGCTCACCCACGTCACCACATCAGGGCGTCGGAGACCTCCGTCTGCCAGTAGGTGACGGCCGCGCTGTCGTCGATCCACGTGTCCTTCGGCAGAGCGATCGAGTCGGGCCCGCCCTCCGAGCCGTCACCGCTGTCCAGGAACGCGTGCAGGGTGCGGACGTAACGCCCGTTCTCCCCGGAGCCGTCGGCGGACGACAGCCGGATGCCCGCGTAGGCGGACTCGCCCGGCTTCAGCGTCACGACCGCCTGCGGAGCGGACTCCTCGATCGCCTGGGCGCCGACGTACGTGTCGTCGTCGAAGCCCAGGAGCGGGGCCTTGAGGACGGCGCAGGACTCGGAGCCGGTGTTGGTGACGGTCAGCAACTGGTGGTTGATCGGGCGGCTGACGTTCTGCACCGTGAAGTCGGCGGACGAGGTGGAGCAGAGCGCCCGGACCGGGCCACCGTCCGCCTGCGGGGCGGCCTGGGCGGGACCGGCCGCCGCTGCCAGGACAGCGGCGCCGGACAGGGCGGCGGAGGCGATGAGACGTGCGAAGCGCATGAAAGCTCCTGATGGTTCGTCAGTGACGGGTGATGGCCCGGTGTTTCCCGAGGCATCACCAGCCTGCGGCGCCACCCGTCCCCGCAACAAGGCCCGCCCGCCCTTCGGGGACGGTGGAACGGCCGCACCCGTCTGACCTGCGCAAATGCCAGGCTGTGGAACGCTCCGGTGGAACGCGGTTCAGTCCTTGGGCTCCGGCCCCCACCGCGGAGCCCCCGGCGGC
Source organism: Streptomyces sp. NPDC046215 (assembly GCF_040646215.1). Classification (NCBI taxonomy): domain Bacteria; kingdom Bacillati; phylum Actinomycetota; class Actinomycetes; order Kitasatosporales; family Streptomycetaceae; genus Streptomyces; species Streptomyces sp. NPDC046215. The sequence continues at coordinate 27,072 of NZ_JBEYZW010000047.1, forward strand.
TGCTGGTACGAGGGCCTGCCCGCCGAACCGCTGGTGCGGAAGGGCCGGCCCTGGTCGTCGATCCGCAGGGTCCCGCGCCGGCCGCCGCTGGACCACTGCAGTTCCAGGTGCCACCGCACGTCGCGCTGCCGGACGTCGGCCTTGACGTAGAAGACCTCGGGGTCGGCGCGGCTCACCTTGTACGGGAAGTCGCGCTGGCCGGCCACCGGGGTGAGGGCGGGAGCCCCGGCGTCCAGGTCGACGCCGAAGGCCCGCGTCGCCACATCGCCGCCGCAGCCGACGCCCGTGGCGTACGCGTTCCAGGTGAGCGGCGCGCTCGCGCTGTCCACCCGGACGTTGAGCCCTTCGAGCACAACCGTGTCCTTGTCGGCACCCTGCAAAGTGATCTTGATGAACTGGTGGTCGGCGGTGACGGCGCCGAGCTCCGACACCCAGGCGGGCGCGTCCTGCTCGATGGGGGGCTTGGGCATCTCGCCGGGGGCACGGTTGACCAGGAACCGCTGGGAGCAAGGGCTTTCATAGGCATAGGGCCGGGTGTGCGCGATCAGCGGCGCGTCGCCCCCCTCGGCGCCTGCCTTGCCCTCGCGCTTGCCGTCACCACTGTCCTGCTTGCCGGACGTCAGGGGCGACGCGGTGCCGCCCGGCCCCGCGGACGCGGTGGGCTCGTCGCGTTCCTGTCCCTTCCCCTCCTGCGAAGCGGAGGAGGACGGCGTGCCGGACGGGTGCCGGCCGGGCTTCCCGGGGGCGGCCGCCTCGGGCCTGTCCGGAGAGGACGCCGCGGCGGACCGCTTCGTCCCGTCGTCGTCGGCACCGCTGTTGACGAGGCCGACGGCGAGCGCGGCCGAGCCCATCACGCAGACGACGGCCAGGGCGGCCAGCACGGCTTTCCGCGGCCGCCGTTCCCGCTGCGGGCGGCCGGCCGGCTTCGCGCCGGCGGAAGGGAGAGAAAGCGGAGGGGAAGGAAGGGGCGCGGCGACGGGCGCCGGCGCCTTGCCCTCTGCCTCCTCAGACTCCTCGGCCTCAGCCTCCTCCGCCGGCGCGGCAGCACCGCTCCGCGGGGCGTCGGCCGGCTCCCCGTCGGCCTGCGCCTTACGGCCGCGCGTCGCGTCCGCGATGATCCACAGCCGGTGGACCTGCATCAGCTCTTCCGGAGTGGCCTTGCACAGCCGGGCCAGCCGCTCCACGGGAGCGAACTCCGCCGGCACGGTGGACCCGCTGCAATACCGGTGCAGAGTCGACGTGCTGACGTGCAGTCGCTTGGCCAGCACCCCATAACTCAGGCCCGACCGCTCCTTGAGCGCCCGCAGCATGTCCGCGAGATCGCTTGCCTCCACGTCACTCACTCCTCCGTCCCATGTCCCCGTTCCAGGGAACATCCCTTCCCCCAGGTCAGAGCTGGTGCGAGCGTTCCGGCATCCCGAAGTGGCCAGTTGTGCTGGCGCCCGGGACGCGGCGTCGCACAAGCTTTCGTCATCCAAGCACGCCGCTCCCGGATCCGGTCGAGCGGCGCTCCGCCGCCGTCCCCGCGAAGAAAGAGATCCCCCATGCGCGCCTCCACCCGCCGGCTCCGTCTGCTCGCCGCCGCCTCCGTCGCGTTCGCCGCGCTCGCCCTGACGGCGTGCGACAACGGAGAGGGCACCCGCCAGGAGGGTGCCGCCTCGGAGGCCGAGCAGCCCTCGGAGCCGATGGACGAGGGCAAGCCGGCCCAGCCGGCCCCGAAGCCGGACCGCTCGACGGGCGCCACGGCCCCCGGGGAGAAGGGGACGAGCGGCAAGGGCGCGGGCCGGGGTTCGGCCCCGGCCGCGGACGACGACCCGAACGCCCCGGCGAAGCGCGTGCCCTGCACGGCCGCCAACAGCAAGATCACCGCCGCGCCGGTCCCCCGCCCGCTCAACCACATGCTGCTCACGATCACCAACACGGGCTCGAAGATGTGCGATCTGCCGGGCTACCCGATCGTCAAGTTTGAGGGCGCCCAGTCCGTCCCGCCGGTCATGGAGCAGAGCAAGCCGCAGGCGGTCGTCTCGCTCGCCCCGGGCAAGAAGGGCTACGCGGGCGTGATCCTGTCCGCGGGCGACGGCAGCGGCGGCGAGGGCCGCACGGTCCGGAGCCTGGAGATCGGCTTCCAGGGCAGCGACAGGATGGCACCGGCGACCCTCCAGGCCAAGGACGTCTACATCGACGCCTCACTGCGCGTCACGTACTGGCTCCCCACGCCCGCGGACGCACTCACCTGACCGACGCCGCGGGGAGCCCGGCCCGGGCCGAGGAGAGGACAACAAAAAAGCCCCGGGCCATCGGCCTGGGACTTCGATATGGAGCGGGTGACGAGAATCGAACTCGCGCTCTGAGCTTGGGAAGCTCATGTTCTACCATTAAACTACACCCGCGAGGACGCCCGTTTCAGGGTGTCGCATCGTCGCACACTCTACCCCATCGAAGGTCTCCGGCGCACGTGCCCCGGGGGCCTTCTTGTCGTGGGAGGGGTCGTTGGGGCGGGTGGGGATGCGGCCGTGGGGGCGGGGAGTTGGGGCGTACCGTGGGGGGCGGATGTCGGCGGACCGGGTTCCGGGGTGCCGCCTTCGAGCCACTCCCATTCATCCCCTAATGTGGCTTTTGTCTTCACGCACCTGGGGAAAGGGAGCTCTATGGAGCGCACCGTCGTTCGTTGTGCCGAAGGGCACGTGTTCAGCACCGCTTCGTTCCCGATGCAGAATCTCGGCCCCGGGCGGATCGGTCCCGGGCGGCTCCTCCGCTGTCCGCGCTGTGCCCGGCTGAGGCATTCGGTGCCGGTCACGGGCGGTATGCAGAAGCGATGAGGGGCGCGCGGGCCCGGTCCGGGCGGACCGGGCCCGCGTTGTCCGTCTTCTCCGCGTATCCTCGACCCGTGCTTCTCTCAGACAAGGACATCCGGACCGAGATCGACGCCGGCCGCGTGCGCATCGACCCGTTCGACGAATCGATGGTGCAGCCCTCGAGCATCGATGTGCGGCTGGACCGCTACTTCCGGGTGTTCGAGAACCACCGGTACCCGCACATCGACCCCGCGGTCGAGCAGGCGGACCTCACCCGTGAGGTGGTGCCGGAGGGTGACGAGGCGTTCATCCTGCACCCCGGTGAGTTCGTGCTCGCCTCGACGTACGAGGTCATCACGCTCCCCGACGACGTGGCCTCCCGTCTGGAGGGCAAGTCCAGCCTCGGCCGGCTCGGCCTGCTGACGCACTCGACGGCCGGTTTCATCGACCCGGGCTTCTCCGGGCACGTGACGCTGGAGCTGTCGAACATGGCCACGCTCCCGATCAAGCTGTGGCCGGGGATGAAGATCGGGCAGCTGTGCATGTTCCGGCTGACCTCGCCCGTCGAGCATCCCTACGGGTCCGCCAAGCACGGCTCCCGCTACCAGGGCCAGCGCGGGCCGACGGCCTCGCGCTCCTTCCAGAACTTCCACCGTACGCAGGTCTGAGCAGAACAAGGCGAAGAGCAACAGTGAGTGACATCCGCGAGAACCTGACCTACCCGATCTTCGGGCAGGCCATCCGTGAGCTGGCGCAGACCATCGCGGACGACGGCTACGAGCCGGACATCATCCTCTCCATCGCGCGCGGCGGCGTCTTCGTCGCGGGCGGCCTGGCGTACGCGCTGGACTGCAAGAACATCCACCTGGTGAACGTCGAGTTCTACACCGGTGTGGGCGCCACCCTGGAAATGCCGGTCATGCTCGCCCCGGTCCCCAACGCGATCGACTTCTCCAACAAGAAGGTCCTCATCGCGGACGACGTCGCCGACACCGGCAAGACGCTGAAGCTGGTGCACGACTTCTGCCTCGACCACGTCGCCGAGGTCCGCAGCGCCGTGATCTACGAGAAGGCGCAGTCGCTGGTGAAGTGCGAGTACGTGTGGAAGCGCACGGACGAGTGGATCAACTTCCCGTGGAGCGTCGAGCCGCCGGTGGTCCGCCGCGAGGGCCAGGTCCTCGACGCGTAAGCGCCCGGACGCACGAAGAGGGCCCCCGCTGCCGCACGGCAGCGGGGGCCCTCTTCGAACATCCGACGCCTTACAGCGTGCCCAGCTTGATGATCGACAGCAGTGCGACCAGCTGGATCGCCGACGCCGCCAGCGCCCGCGGCCACGGCAGGTCGTGCGACTTGCTCACCATGGACGTGAACAGCGCGCCCGCCACCAGCCACGTCGCCCAGCCCAGGATCTGGACGAGCGTGCTGTCGCCGCCGAGGAACATCGCGAAGAGCAGCCGCGGCGCGTCCGTGAGCGACATGATCAGCATGGAGAGGCCGACCGTCGGCTGCCAGAGGCCGTCACCGCCGAGCTGACGGGCCAGCGTGTGCGTGACCGCGCCGAGGATCAGACCGGAGATCACCACGACGACACCGGTGATCAGCACCTCGGGGATGCTGTTGGCGAACGTGGAGTTCAGCACGTCCTCGCGGGCCTTGTCGAAGCCGAACACCGCGAGCAGGCCGTAGACGAACGTGACGATCAGCGCCGGCACCCACACCGCGTGGTCGCGCATCTGCCAGAAGGTGGCCGACGGGCGCAGCACGATGCCCGTCAGCAGCTCCTTCCACGGCAGGCGCGGGCCGACCGGCGGGGGAGGCTGCTGGCCCGCGCGATAGGTGTCCGCGGTGTTGTACGAGCCGTCGCCCTGCGGGTCGTACGGGTACGGGGCCGGCCCGCCGCCGTACCCGTCCGGGGCGTCGCCGAGGCTGAACTGCTGGGTGTGGCCCGGATTGTCGGCCGTCCGGCCGTAGTACGGGTCCTGGGGGCCCGGCCCCTGCGGCCCGCCGCCGTACGGGCCGGGGCCCGCGTGGCCCCGGCCGCCGTACTGGCCGCCGTCCTGTCCGGGGCCGTGGCCGTACCGGCCGTACTGGTCGGGCCCCGGCCGGCCGCCGCCGTCACCGCTGCCTCCGCCGAAGTACTCCGGCTCGTCGTACGCCGACGGCTGCTGCCACTGCCGGGCATCGCCCTGGCCGCCGTACGGGGCCTGGTACTGCTGCCCCGGGCGCTGTCCTTGCTGCGCGGGGTCGTGAGAGTCCCGTCCGCGTCCCATCCTGAATCCAGCCACGCCTCGAACGTACCCGCTTCCGAAGAGTGCCGAGCCGGGCCCGGGAGAACGGGCCCGCCTTTGCGGCCGAGCTGTGACATCCCCTAGGGGAAACGTCGGGGGTTTGGCGGAGCCGCCCGGCACCGGGCGCCCCACGCCATTTGATCATGGAGGGGGAAGGGGCTCCGCCCGGGCCCGGCGTAGCTGCTACGCCCGCGCGGCCTTCGCCTCGACGTTGCGGATCATGCGCTGGAGTACGGACAGCGCGATCACGTACTCCTCGTCCGGTATGCCCTCGTGGATCTCGGCCCGCAGCTCGGTGACGAGCTCCTTGATACGGCCCCGCGCCTCCCGGCCGGTGTCGGTGAGGAGGAGCCGTCCGGCGGCGTCCGCGGTGAGCCAGCCGCGGGCGAGGAGGCCGTCGGCGGCGCGCCCGACCATCTCTTCGCCGTTGTCGACGAAGGCGCCCAGCCGCCCCCGGAGCTCGTCGCGGGTCAGGCCCTCGGCGGAGCCGCTGACCTGGTTGATCACCCACCAGTGCGGCTGGGTGATGTCCAGCCGTGCCATGGCGCTCTGGATGTGCTGGAGGACCGCCTTACTTGCCGCCGTGGCCCAGTAGCCGATGGGCTGGCTGGGCACGGGGGCGCTGTCGGGGTCCGCGGGGGCGGTCTGCGTCGTCGTCATGAGAAGAACGCTAGGAGCTCAACCGCGCTTGAGGTCAACGGTTCCCGGCCCGGGTGACCGACACCACTGATGGGACGTCAGGTCTGGAGGCGCCGGTACGCCGACGGCCGGCCCCCGAAGGGCACCGGCCGTCGTGGAGTGTTCGAAGCGGGCTACTTCACCGGCTCAGGCTCCGGGGCGTCCGCCGGCTCGCCGTCGCCCGCGGGCTCGGCCGGGGTCTTCACCGATTCCAGGAGCAGCTGGGAGACGTCCACCACCTGGATGGACTCCTTGGCCTTGCCGTCGTTCTTCTTGCCGTTGACCGAGTCGGTCAGCATGACGAGGCAGAACGGGCAGGCGGTGGAGACGATGTCCGGGTTGAGGGACAGGGCCTCGTCGACGCGCTCGTTGTTGATGCGCTTGCCGATCCGCTCCTCCATCCACATGCGCGCTCCGCCGGCGCCGCAGCAGAAGCCGCGCTCCTTGTGGCGGTGCATCTCCTCGTTGCGCAGGCCCGGCACCTTCGCGATGATCTCGCGCGGCGGTGTGTAGACCTTGTTGTGCCGGCCCAGGTAGCAGGGGTCGTGGTAGGTGATCAGACCCTCGACCGGAGTGACCGGGACCAGCTTGCCCTCGTCGATGAGGTGCTGGAGCAACTGGGTGTGGTGGATGACCTCGTAGTCGCCGCCGAGTTGCGGGTACTCGTTGGCGATGGTGTTGAAGCAGTGCGGGCAGGTCGCGACGATCTTCTTCTTCGACTTCTCGACCTTGACGGCGGGCTCGCCGTCCTCGCCATCGCTCTCGCCGAAGGCCATGTTCAGCATCTCGACGTTCTGCTGGCCGAGCTGCTGGAAGAGGAACTCGTTGCCCAGGCGGCGGGCCGAGTCACCGGTGCACGCCTCGTCGCCGCCCATGATCGCGAACTTCACGCCCGCGATGTGCAGCAGCTCCGCGAAGGCCTTCGTGGTCTTCTTGGCGCGGTCCTCCAGGGCGCCGGCGCAGCCGACCCAGTAGAGGTAGTCGACCTCGGTGAGGTCCTCGATGTCCTTGCCGACGACCGGGATCTCGAAGTCGACCTCCTTCGTCCAGGCCAGTCGCTGCTTCTTGGCCAGGCCCCAGGGGTTGCCCTTCTTCTCCAGGTTCTTGAGCATCGTGCCCGCCTCGGACGGGAAGGAGCTCTCGATCATCACCTGGTAGCGGCGCATGTCGACGATGTGGTCGACGTGCTCGATGTCGACCGGGCACTGCTCGACACAGGCGCCGCAGGTGGTGCACGACCACAGGACGTCCGGGTCGATGACGCCGTTCTCCTCCAGCGTGCCGATCAGCGGCCGCTCGGCCTCGGCGAGGGCCGCCGCCGGGACGTCCTTCAGCTGCTCCGCGGTGGCCTGCTCCGTGCCCTCGGCGTCCTTGCCGCCGCCCGCGAGCAGGTAGGGCGCCTTGGCGTGCGCGTGGTCGCGCAGCGCCATGATCAGGAGCTTGGGGGAGAGCGGCTTGCCGGTGTTCCAGGCGGGGCACTGCGACTGGCAGCGGCCGCACTCGGTGCAGGTGGAGAAGTCGAGCAGGCCCTTCCAGGAGAACTCCTCGACCTTGGAGACGCCGAAGACGTCGTCCTCGCCCGGGTCCTCGAAGTCGATCGGCTTGCCGCCGCTCGCCATCGGCAGCAGCGCGCCGAGGGCGACGTCGCCGCTCGCCTCACGCTTGAACCAGATGTTCGGGAAGGCCAGGAAGCGGTGCCAGGCCACGCCCATGTCCGTCTTCAGCGCGACCGTGATCATCCAGATGAACGACGTCGCGATCTTCAGACCCGCGAAGAAGTAGGTGAGGTTCTGGAGCGTGGAGACGTCCATCCCCTCCAGCCACGAGACGACCGGGTACGAGATGAAGAACGAGGACTCGTAGCCGTCCACGTGGTGCTGGGCGCCTTCGAGGGCGTGCAGCATGAAGATGCAGACGCCGACGACGAGGATGACGGTCTCGACAAAATACGCCTGGCCGGTGTTCGAGCCGGCGAAGCGGGACTTGCGGCCCGGCTTGCCCGGCCGGTTCAGCTGCCGGATGACGATGAGCGTCAGGATGCCGAGCACGGTCATCGTGCCGAGGAACTCGACGAAGACGTTGTACGGGGCCCACTCGCCGATGACCGGCAGCATCCAGTCGGCCTTGAAGAGCTGGCCGATGGCGTTGACGATCGTCAGCAGCAGCGAGAAGAAGCCCACCGCGACGAACCAGTGCGCCACACCGACGACGCCCCAGCGGTTCATCCTCGTGTGGCCGAGGAACTCCTTGGCGACGGTGAGGGTGCGCTGCGCGGGGTCGCCCGTTCGGGAACCGGCGGGCACGGGCTGACCGAGCCGCATGAAGCGGTAGATCTGCCAAATGGCTCGGCCGAACAGCGCGACGCCGACCGCGATGAGGACCAGCGACACGATGATCGCGGCGAGTTGCATGGATGGGCTCCTCGAACCTGCGAGAGCGGGATTACTAATGGGTAACTTATCCAGTCCGTACGAGACTACTCACTCGCGCACCCGCGTTATAGGCGCACCGCCGGTGATCTGTGTCGCTCAGGCAACCCTTCGCACCACCCTTCGCACCCGCGCCGCCGTCCCGCGTGACGGTAGGACTGACATAAAAGTTGAGTGTGCCCCACTCAGGTCCGTTGACAGCCGCCGATCCTTGTTGCACCCTTGAGTCTGTTCCACTCAAGTCAGCTGGAGGAATGACATGGCACGTGCGGTCGGCATCGACCTGGGTACGACGAACTCCGTCGTCAGTGTTCTCGAAGGCGGTGAGCCCACCGTCATCACCAACGCCGAGGGCGCCAGGACCACGCCGTCCGTCGTCGCCTTCGCGAAGAACGGTGAGGTGCTGGTCGGCGAGGTCGCCAAGCGCCAGGCCGTCACCAACGTCGACAGGACCATCCGGTCGGTCAAGCGCCACATGGGCACCGACTGGAAGATCAACATCGACGGCAAGGACTTCAACCCGCAGCAGATGAGCGCCTTCATCCTGCAGAAGCTGAAGCGCGACGCCGAGGCTTACCTGGGTGAGAAGGTCGTCGACGCGGTCATCACCGTCCCGGCGTACTTCAACGACTCCGAGCGTCAGGCGACGAAGGAGGCCGGTGAGATCGCCGGTCTGAACGTCCTGCGTATTGTCAACGAGCCGACCGCCGCCGCCCTGGCCTACGGCCTCGACAAGGACGACCAGACCATTCTCGTCTTCGACCTCGGTGGCGGCACCTTCGACGTCTCGCTGCTCGAGATCGGCGACGGCGTCGTCGAGGTGAAGGCCACCAACGGTGACAACCACCTCGGTGGCGACGACTGGGACCAGCGCGTCGTCGACTACCTGGTCAAGCAGTTCCAGAACGGTCACGGCGTCGACCTGTCCAAGGACAAGATGGCCCTCCAGCGCCTCCGCGAGGCCGCTGAGAAGGCGAAGATCGAGCTGTCCTCGTCCACCGAGACCTCGATCAACCTGCCCTACATCACGGCGTCCGCCGAGGGCCCGCTGCACCTGGACGAGAAGCTCACCCGCGCCCAGTTCCAGCAGCTGACCGCGGACCTCCTGGAGCGCTGCAAGACCCCCTTCCACAACGTCATCAAGGACGCGGGTATCAACCTGTCCGAGATCGACCACGTGGTCCTGGTCGGCGGCTCCACCCGCATGCCCGCCGTCGCCGAGCTCGTCAAGGAGATGACCGGCGGCAAGGAGGCCAACAAGGGCGTCAACCCGGACGAGGTCGTCGCCATCGGCGCCTCGCTCCAGGCCGGTGTCCTCAAGGGCGAGGTCAAGGACGTCCTGCTGCTCGACGTCACCCCGCTGTCCCTCGGTATCGAGACCAAGGGCGGCATCATGACCAAGCTGATCGAGCGCAACACCACGATCCCGACCAAGCGCTCCGAGATCTTCACGACGGCCGAGGACAACCAGCCGTCCGTCCAGATCCAGGTCTACCAGGGCGAGCGCGAGATCGCCGCGTACAACAAGAAGCTCGGCATGTTCGAGCTGACCGGCCTGCCGCCGGCCCCGCGTGGCGTCCCGCAGATCGAGGTCTCCTTCGACATCGACGCCAACGGAATCATGCACGTGACCGCGAAGGACCTCGGCACGGGCAAGGAGCAGAAGATGACCGTCACCGGCGGCTCCTCGCTCGCCAAGGACGAGGTCGACCGCATGCGCCAGGAGGCCGAGCAGTACGCGGAGGAGGACCACCGCCGCCGCGAGGCCGCCGAGTCCCGCAACCAGGGCGAGCAGCTCGTCTACCAGACGGAGAAGTTCCTCAAGGACAACGAGGAGAAGGTCCCGGCCGACGTCAAGACCGAGGTCGAGACCGCCGTCACCGAGCTGAAGGAAAAGCTCAAGGGCGAGGACACCGCCGAGATCCGCACCGCGACCGAGAAGCTCGGCGCCGTCAGCCAGAAGCTCGGCCAGGCCATGTACGCCGACGCCCAGGCCGCCCAGGGTGCCGCCGGCGCCGAGGGCGCCGAGGGTGCCGCCGGCGCGGGTCAGCCCAAGGCCGACGACGACGTCGTCGACGCCGAGATCGTCGACGACGAGAAGCCCAAGGGCGGTGCGGCGTGACCGAGGAGACCCCGGGTTTCGACGAGAAGCCTGAAGTCCCCTCGGACGCCACCCCCGAAGACGCGGCGCAGGGCGCCGGGTCCGCCGACCAGGCGGGCCCGGCCCCGGCGGCCGCACCCTCCGGGGAAGAACTGGTCGAGGTGGGGCTCCAGGCGCAGCTGGACCAGGCCCAGTCGGCGCTCACCGAGCGCACGGCGGACCTCCAGCGGCTCCAGGCCGAATACCAGAACTACCGCCGCCGGGTCGAGCGGGACCGGGTCACGGTCAAGGAGATCGCCGTCGCGAACCTCCTGTCCGAGCTCCTGCCCACGCTCGACGACATCGGCCGCGCCCGCGAGCACGGCGAGCTGTCCGGCGGCTTCAAGTCCGTCGCCGAGTCCCTGGAGACGGTCGTCGCCAAGATGGGGCTGCAGCAGTTCGGCAAGGAGGGCGAGCCCTTCGACCCGCTGGTGCACGAGGCCCTGATGCACTCCTACGCGCCGGACGTCACCGAGACCACGTGCGTGCAGATTCTGCAGCCGGGGTATCGGATCGGCGAGCGCACGATCCGCCCCGCGCGGGTCGCCGTCGCCGAGCCGCAGCCCGGCGCCCAGAAGGGCGACGACGAGGGCGACGAGCCGTCCGAGGAGAGCGGTGGCCCGGACAAGGGCTGACGCAGTGACGATCGACCGCAGGAAACGGAAGAGCGAACGGAAGGAGGGACGTCGGCGATGAGTACCAAGGACTTCGTGGAGAAGGACTACTACAAGGTCCTCGGCGTCCCCAAGGACGCCACCGAGGCCGAGATCAAGAAGGCGTACCGGAAGCTCGCCCGCGAGTACCACCCGGACGCCAACAAGGGCGACGCCAAGGCCGAGGAGCGCTTCAAGGAGATCTCCGAGGCGAACGACGTCCTGGCCGACCCCAAGCGCCGCAAGGAGTACGACGAGGCACGCGCCCTGTTCGGCAACGGCGGCTTCCGCCCCGGGCCGGGCGGGGCCGCCGGCGGCTCCTTCAACTTCGACCTGGGCGACCTCTTCGGAGGCGCCCAGGGCGGAGCGGGAACCGGCGGTGCCGGCGGCTTCGGCGGCGGTCTCGGCGACGTCTTCGGCGGCCTGTTCAACCGCGGCGGCGCCGGGGCCCGCACCCAGCCGCGCCGCGGCCAGGACATCGAGTCCGAGGTGTCGCTCAGCTTCACCGAGGCGGTCGACGGGGCCACGGTCCCGCTGCGCATGTCCTCCTCCGCCGCCTGCAAGACGTGCTCCGGCACGGGTGACAAAAACGGTACGCCTCGGGTCTGCCCGACCTGCGTCGGCACCGGCCAGGTCTCGCACGGCTCCGGCGGCGGCTTCTCGCTGACGGACCCCTGCCCCGACTGCCGGGGCCGCGGGCTCATCCCCGAGAACCCCTGCGACGTCTGCAAGGGCAGCGGCCGGGCCACCTCTTCCCGCACCATGCAGGTCCGGATCCCCGCCGGCGTCTTCGACGGCCAGCGGATCCGCCTGCGCGGCAAGGGAGCCCCCGGCGAGCGCGGCGGGCCCCACGGCGATCTGTACGTCGTGGTGCACGTCGGCGCCCACCCGGTCTTCGGGCGCAAGGACGACAACCTCACCGTCACCGTGCCGGTCTCCTTCCCGGAGGCCGCCCTCGGCGGCGAGGTCAAGGTCCCGACCCTGGGCGGCCCGCCGGTCACCCTCAAGCTGCCCGCCGGTACGCCCAACGGGCGCACCATGCGCGCCCGTGGCAAGGGCGCGGTCCGCAAGGACGGCACCCGCGGAGACCTTTTGGTCACCGTCGAGGTCGTGGTACCCAAGAAGCTCGACGACAAGGCGCGGGAGGCCCTCGAGTCCTTCCGCGAGGCGACGGCGGGCGAGGACCCCAGGGCCGAGCTCTTCCAGGCCGCGAAGGGAGCATGAGATGGACGGCCGACGACGGCGTTTCGAACCGGCCCAGCCCTATCAGCTGACCGACGAGTCGCCGGTCTACGTCATCTCCGTCGCGGCCCAGCTGTCGGGCCTCCACCCGCAGACGCTGCGCCAGTACGACCGCCTCGGCCTGGTCTCCCCCGACCGCACGGCCGGGCGCGGCCGGCGCTACTCGGCCCGCGACATCGAGCTGCTCCGCCAGGTGCAGCAGCTGAGCCAGGACGAGGGCATCAACCTCGCCGGCATCAAGCGCATCATCGAGCTGGAGAACCAGGTGGCCGCCCTCAAGGCGCGCGTCGCCGAGCTCCAGGGCGCCGTCGAGGGAGCCGCCTCGGCCATGCAGCAGCGCGAGGCGGCGGTCCACGCCTCGTACCGCCGCGACCTGGTCCCGTACACGGACGTCCAGCAGACCAGCGCCCTGGTGGTGTGGCGCCCCAGACGCCCCGACCAGGAACGCTGATCTTCTTGCCGCGCCGTGAAGGCCCGCCACCCACCCGGGTGGCGGGCCTTCATGCGGTGGGGGTAGCGGTAGCTTCGCGACACCCAATTCGCCCATAACGCCCGCCCTTCCGTCCCGAACCTACCCCTCCGCTTGTTATCCACAGGGGTGGCAACCGGGTGTTGGTGCGGGGAGTCTGGGTGGGTGGATAGGGAAGGCGCGGTGGTGTTGCGGGGGTTGGCCCGTGCTCAGGGGGGTGTCGTTCTGGCCGCCCAGGTGCCGGGCGCTCTCGGCTGGAGTCGGCGGAAGGCGCACCGGCACTTCACGCAGGGCGGGTGGACGCTGCTCTGGAAGGGCGTCTGGCTGGAGCCGGGCCGAGCCGTGGACGGGCAAGCCCTCGTGTGGGCCCACCAGTTGGCCGGCCCTCAGTTGGTGGTGAGCCACTGGGCGGCGGCCGCGGTGCACGGCGTTGAGGTGCTGAGCGAGCGTGTCGACTTCACCTGCCCCCGTAAAGGCCGTGCCGACGTCAAAGGCGGCGGTGTGCTGCATCGGCTGCCGCTGGGGGATCGGGAGGTCACGACGGTGGGAGGGCTCCGGGTTACCGCCGTGCCGCGGACGATGGCGGATCTTCTCCGGGCCGGGCCGCGGGAGGAGGCGTTGGTCGCTGTCGAGTCGGCCGTGAGCTGGCGGCCCGTTCGGGGGGTGGGTGCGCGGGGGCGGCGGGGGCCGCTCACGACCCTGGCCGAGGTCGCACACGCCTTGCGCGCCGCGCCGCCGATGCGGGGTGCGAAGACGGCCGCGGCGTGGCTCGCCATGGCGGACGCCCGTTCCGGGTCCCCCGCGGAAACGGTGGCCCGGCTGCGGATGAACGACGCCGGTCTCTACCCGGAGTGCCAGGTGCTGATGGTCACGCCCACCGGGCGCCGCGCGTACCCGGACTTCTACTTCCGGGCCCAAGGGCTCGTCGTGGAGGTGGAAGGCTACGCGTGGCACGGCACCAGGGCGCAGCACCAGCGGGACACCGCCCGCTTCAACGACCTGTCCGCCTGCCCGGAGGTCCGCCGCATCTTGCGTTTCACGGCGGCGGACGTCTTTCACCGGCCGGGTTTGGTGGTGCGGGATGTCGGTGACGCTCTGGCTCTGCTCGATGCGGGTCGCGGGGGAGTGGGTGGTAGATGCAATTAGGTTGGGAGGTCGACGGCCGGGCTGGGGAAGGGCGAATGTGGCCGTCACCCGGGCCGAGGGGCGCAAGGCGCGTCGGTCGGCCGGCGGGTGGCGGCGCGGGGGCCCGCCTACGTCAGGCGGAGGCGGGCTTCCATCTCGTGTTCGCCCGGCACCGTGCCCAGACCCTCCACCGTGAAGGCCGCCGCGAGCTCCTGCTTGACCTTGCGCACCGGGTCGGCGGCGCCGAAGAGATCGACGTCCACGGGCCCGGACAGGGTGCCGGGCGTCGCCGTCGACGGGGTGTGGCCGGTGCGGGCATCGACGACCATGGTCCACACCACCGGGTGCTCCGAACCGGCGCGGGCGGCTTCCACGTCGCTGCGGGACGGCTCGGCCACCTCGGGGAAGGCGGTCTCCAGGGCGCGGAAGACCGCCCCCGCGTCCTGGTGACCACAGCCGGTCAGATGAACGCTGACGTGATCCGCACTCTCCGGGCCGCTCATGTGCTGGTACTCCTTGCCGTCGCGCGGGGTCTCTCTGTCGACCGTACGAGTACCCGGACTTCCCGGCATCAGTACAAGGGCCAACCGGGCTGCGGTCAGACCAGGCCCAGCGCCTTGGTGACGGTGATCTCGACGAGCACGCGGTCGGGGTTGGGGGCGGGCATGCGGCCGTAGCGCTCGGCGTAGCGGTTGACGGCGTCGGCGACGGCGTCCGCGTCGGTGCGGACGACGGCGATGCCTTCGAGGGTGGCCCACTTGCGGGTGCCGACCTGGCAGACGGCGACGCGGGCACCGTCCGGGCCGGCGGCCTGGATGTTGGCGACCTTGCGGCTGGTCTTGTTGGTGATGACGCGCGCGATCCGGGCTTCGTGGTCGAAGGTGACGCCGACGGGCACCAGGTGCGGACTGCCGTCCGGACGCTGCGTGGTGAGCGTGCAGATGTGGCGCTCGCGCCAGAAGTCGAGGTAGGCGGGGGAGAGGTCGCGGAGGTCGTGGGCCATGCGGGCAGCGTAGTTCGTGGGCCTCGGCCTTCAGGGGCCCCGGGGCCGAAAAGCCGGCGAACCTGCATCACCCGGGCCGGGCGTGGAACCCAGGTACCGGAGCGGGTGCTTTTCGAGGGGCTCGCTGGCAGAAACAAGGTTGAGTGGAATAGGCTCAACTTATCGCACGTTTCCTCAGGCAGGGATCGACGAGGCGGGGATCGAACGCCACCAGCACAAGGAGGAGCCCACAGCCGTGGATGCCGAGCTGACCAACAAGAGCCGTGAGGCGCTCAGCGGCGCCAGCGAGAGGGCCGTGTCGGCCGGGCACGTCGACATGACGCCCGCGCACCTGCTGCTGTCGCTGCTGGCCGGACAGGACAACGAGAACATCCTGGACCTGCTGGCGGCCGTCGAGGCCGACGCCGCCGCTCTGCGGTCCGGGGCCGAGCGGCAGCTGGCCGCGCAGCCCAGCGCGCAGGGGTCCACCGTGGCACCGCCGCAGGCGAGCCGCGAGCTGCTGGCCGTCATCGCGGACGCCTCCCAGCGCGCCCGCGAGCTGGGCGACACCTACATTTCCACCGAGCACCTGCTCATCGGCCTCGCCGCCAAGGGCGGGCAGACCGGCGCGCTGCTGGAGCAGCAGGGAGCGTCCGCGAAGAAGCTGCTGGACGCGTTCGAGACCGCGAGGGGCGGGCAGCGAGTGACGACTCCCGATCCGGAGGGCACGTACAAGGCGCTGGAGAAGTTCGGCACGGACTTCACCGCCGCGGCCCGCGAGGGCAAGCTCGACCCGGTCATCGGCCGGGACGCGGAGATCCGGCGCGTGGTGCAGGTCCTCTCGCGCCGGACGAAGAACAACCCGGTGCTCATCGGTGAGCCCGGCGTCGGCAAGACCGCCGTCGTGGAGGGCCTCGCGCAGCGGATAGTGAAGGGCGACGTGCCCGAGTCGCTGCGCAACAAGCGGCTCGTCTCGCTCGACCTCGGCGCGATGGTCGCGGGTGCGAAGTACCGCGGCGAGTTCGAGGAGCGGCTCAAGACCGTCCTGGCGGAGATCAAGGCCAGTGACGGCCAGATCATCACGTTCATCGACGAGCTGCACACCGTCGTGGGCGCGGGCGCCGGCGGCGACTCCGCCATGGACGCGGGCAACATGCTCAAGCCCATGCTGGCCCGCGGCGAGCTGCGCATGGTCGGCGCGACGACGCTCGACGAGTACCGGGAGCGGATCGAGAAGGACCCCGCCCTGGAGCGCCGCTTCCAGCAGGTGCTGGTCGCCGAGCCGTCCGTCGAGGATTCCATCGCCATTCTGCGCGGGCTGAAGGGGCGCTACGAGGCGCACCACAAGGTGCAGATCGCCGACTCGGCGCTGGTCGCCGCGGCCACGCTCTCCGACCGGTACATCACCTCCCGCTTCCTGCCCGACAAGGCCATCGACCTGGTCGACGAGGCCGCGTCCCGGCTGCGGATGGAGATCGACTCCTCGCCCGTGGAGATCGACGAGCTCCAGCGCGCGGTCGACCGGCTGAAGATGGAGGAGCTGGCGCTCTCCAAGGAGTCCGACGAGGGCAGCAAGCAGCGCCTGGAGAAGCTCCGCCGCGACCTCGCCGACAAGGAGGAGGAGCTGCGCGGCCTGACCGCCCGCTGGGAGAAGGAGAAGCAGTCCCTCAACCGGGTGGGTGAGCTCAAGGAGCGCCTGGACGAGCTGCGCGGACAGGCCGAGCGCGCCCAGCGCGACGGCGACTTCGACACCGCGTCCAAGCTGCTGTACGGGGAGATCCCGGGCCTGGAGCGGGAGTTGGAGGAGGCCGCGAAGGCCGAGGCCGAGCAGGAGGCGGTGGCCGCCCGCGACCTCATGGTCAAGGAGGAGGTCGGCCCGGACGACATCGCCGACGTCGTCGCCGCCTGGACGGGCATCCCGGCGGGCCGCCTGCTGGAGGGCGAGACGCAGAAACTGCTGCGCATGGAGGACGAGCTCGGCAAGCGGCTCATCGGGCAGGCCGAGGCGGTGCGGGCCGTGTCCGACGCGGTGCGCCGCTCGCGCGCCGGGATCGCCGACCCCGACCGGCCGACCGGCTCGTTCCTCTTCCTCGGCCCGACCGGTGTCGGCAAGACCGAGCTGGCCAAGGCGCTCGCCGACTTCCTCTTCGACGACGAGCGGGCCATGGTCCGCATCGACATGAGCGAGTACGGCGAGAAGCACTCCGTCGCCCGCCTCGTCGGCGCCCCGCCCGGCTACGTCGGCTACGAGGAGGGCGGCCAGCTCACCGAGGCGGTGCGCAGGCGCCCGTACTCCGTCGTCCTGCTGGACGAGGTGGAGAAGGCCCACCACGAAGTCTTCGACGTCCTGCTCCAGGTCCTCGACGACGGGCGGCTCACCGACGGACAGGGCCGGACGGTCGACTTCCGGAACACCCTTCTGATCCTGACCTCCAATCTCGGATCCACCTATCTGATGGATCCGCTGCTCAAGGAGGACCAGAAGAAGGAGAAGGTCCTGGAGACCGTACGGGCCTCCTTCCGGCCGGAGTTCCTGAACCGCCTCGACGACCTGGTGGTCTTCCACCCGCTGGGCGTGGACCAGCTGGAGCGGATCGCCCGCATCCAGATCGGCCACCTCCAGCGCCGGCTCGCCGACCGCAGGCTCACTCTCGACGTCTCCGACGCCGCCCTACGCTGGCTGGCGGGCCTCGGCCACGACCCCGCCGCGGCCGACGGGGCCGCGCCGGACCTCGCGTACGGGGCCCGGCCGCTGCGCCGCCTGGTGCAGACGGCCATCGGCGATCAGCTCGCCCGGGCCATCCTGGGCGGGGAGATCCACGACGGGGACACGGTCCGCGTCGGGGTCGCCGCGGAGGGCGACGGCCTGACCGTGGAGCCGGTGCGCGGATAGCCGTCCCCCGGGCGGGCAGGACATCCGGCGGGCGGGGGTTGCCAGCCCCCGCCCGGCATGGGGGAGGATGGCACCAACCGTACGAAGGGAAATTCACGGTGAGCATCGACCCGTCCTCGATTCCGAATTTCGGGGGCCAGCCCGAACCGCAGGAGACGGGCCCGGCCGGCCCCGTCATCCCCGACCAGGACCTGGTCAAGCAGCTCCTCGAGCAGATGGAGCTGAAGTACGTCGTGGACGACGAGGGTGACCTCGCCGCACCGTGGGAGCAGTTCCGTACGTACTTCATGTTCCGCGGTGAGGAGGAGCAGCAGGTCTTCTCCGTCCGCACGTTCTACGACCGTCCCCACGGCATCGAGGAGAAGGCACAGCTCCTCGAGGCCATCGACGACTGGAACCGCCGCACCCTGTGGCCGAAGGTCTACACCCACACCAATGACGACGGCACCGTCCGCCTCATCGGTGAGGCCCAGATGCTGATCGGCGTCGGCGTCTCCCTGGAGCACTTCGTCTCCAGCACGGTCAGCTGGGTGCGCGCCTCGATCGAGTTCGACAAGTGGCTCGTCGAGCAGCTCGGCCTGGAGGCCGACGCCGAGCCCGGCGAGGACAAGCCGGACGAGGACGCCTGAGCGGACACCCGCCCCACCTGGGAACGCGCCCTCACCCGGGCACGCGCCCTCACATGGGCATGCGCCCTCACATGGGCATGCGGGCGATCGTCAGCAGATACGTCCCGTAGCAGAACGAGAGCCCGGCCAGCGCGCCGACCGTCACGACGACGGTGCGCGGCCGGGCTTTCGCCATGGCCAGGGCCGCCGGGAGCAGCAGCGGGAAGGCCGGCAGCAGGAAGCGCGGCTTGGACGCGAAGTAGCTGGAGCCGCCGATGGCGATGACGACCAGCACCAGCGTGTACACGAACAGCACCGCGGGCGGCCGGTCCAGGACGAGGAACAGCAGCGCGACGAGGGTGACGCCGAGGATCGCCATGACCGCGTAGTACGCCATGGCGTCGTGCCCGGTGATCAAGTGGCGCATGAACCCGACCGCGTTCACCCCGAAGTCGAAGCGCGAGCCCCACAGGCGCTGCACCTCGAAGTAGCCCAGCGGCCCGCCGCCGGAGCGGTAACCGGCCCAGATGACGTATCCGAACCAGCCCAGCGGCGCGAGCGCGATGCCCGCCCAGGCGCGCCAGTCCCTGCGGGCCGATCCGTCCTGGCACAGGGTGACGGCGCCGGCGACGCAGACGGCGGCGGCCACCGCGATGGCGTTGGGCCGGGAGAGCCCGGCCAGCAGGGCGAGCGCCCCGGCCCACACGCGGCGGCCGGTGAGGGCCGCGTACAGCGCCCAGGCGGCGAGCGCGGTCATCAGCGACTCGGTGTACGCCATGGACTGCACGATCGCGTGGGGCAGCAGACCCCACAGCACCACCAGCATCGTGCCCACCCTGCGCCCGTGCACCTGCTCGCCGACGGCGTAGATGCCCCAGGCCGCCGCCCCGGCCGCGGCCCAGGCGACGAGGAGACCGGCGGTGACGGCGGTGAGCGGCAGGACGGTCATGACGGCCCGGACCAGCCCGGGGTAGAGCGGGAAGAACGCCAGGTCGTTGAAGATCACGCCGCGGGTGGTGAGGGAGGGGAGGCTGAGCCCGTAGCCGTTCTTGGCGATGCCGGTGTACCAGATGCCGTCCCAGTTGTGGCCGAGCAGCGTTCGCGGGTGGCGGCCGATCCACCAGGCCCAGCAGGCCATGACGGCCATGCCGGTGAGCCGGGCGGCCGCGTAGCAGGCGAGGGCGGGGAGGGCGCGGCGCAGCGCGTCGCGCAGCCGGTCGAGGCGGCGGGCGCGGGCACCGTCCGCCGTCGGGCGCGGCTCCGGGGCCTCCTGCACGGGCACGGCGGTGTCGGCTGACACGGGGCACCTCCGGTGGCGTGGCCCGGCGGCAGGCCGCTGACGGGCGGTGCCGGTCGTGGCACGGGTACGGACGGGGGGTGGCGGGCTCGCGTACCGACGTGTTCGGCGTACCGGCGGGCTCGGCATACCGACCATGCGGCTCACGCCTCGCGCGCGCGACCCGGAACGCCCAGAAGCGGTGCGCCTTCCACTCGCTCGGGGGCATTACGGAGTGTCGGCCGGGCACGGAGGCCGCGGGTGTGCTTAGGGGCCGACGGGGCCCGCCGCGGCCCTGTCGCCCGTGCGGGGGGCCTGACATCGTGGGACTCGATCATGGTCCGCAGGGCACGACGGCTCGATCCACCTACTCGATCTAACTGCTCGATCCACCTACCTGATACACCGACTCGGTTCACCTACTCGATTGACCTATGGGGAAAGCGGGATCGCATGAACACGGACTGGAACCCGGCGGCGCGGGTGCGCGGCATGGGCACGTCGATCTTCACGGAGATGACCGAGCTGGCCCGGGCCACCGGGGCGGTCAACCTCGGCCAGGGCGTGCCGGAGCTGGACGCCCCGGCCGGGCTGCTGCGGGAGGCGGCGGAGGCGGTCCTCGCCGGCCGCAACCAGTACCCGCCCGCCACCGGCTTCCCGGCGCTGCGCGAGGCGGTCGCGGCGCACCAGGCCCGGCGCTACGGGCTGGAGTACCGCCCGCAGGACGAGGTGCTGGTGACCACGGGGGCCACCGAGGCGCTCGCGGCGACCCTGCTGGCCCTGTGCGACCCCGGTGACGAGGTCATCGCCTTCGACCCCTGCTACGACGCCTACGCGGCGGACGCCCGGCTGGCCGGCGCCCGCCTCGTGCCCGTACCGCTGGAGCCGGACGGGGACACCTTCGCGCTGGACGCGGACGCGCTGCGCGCCGCCGTCACCCCGCGCTCGCGGGTGCTCCTGCTGAACACCCCGCACAACCCGACGGGAAAGGTCTTCACCGCGGCCGAGCTGGCCGCCGTCGCCGAGGTGTGCCGCGAGCACGGCCTGACGGCGGTGACGGACGAGGTGTACGAGCACCTCGTCTACGACGGCGGGCAGCACCGCACGCTCGCCGCGCTGCCGGGGATGCGCGAGCGCACGCTGACCGTGTCCTCCGCCGGCAAGACCTTCAACGTCACGGGCTGGAAGATCGGCTGGGTCTGCGGGCCGGCCCCGCTGGTGGCGGCGGTCGCGGCGGCGAAGCAGTTCCTCACCTACGCGTCCGGCACGCCCTACCAGGAGGCGCTCGCGCGGACCCTGGGCGGCGTGGAGGCGTGGGCGACGGAGCTACGGCGTACGTTGCAGCGCAATCGCGACCTGCTGAGCGAGGGGCTCACGCGCGCGGGGCTGCGCCCCTATCGCGCTGAGGCGGGCTATTTTGTGCAGGCCGATGTCCGCGCATGGGGGTACTCGGACGGCGTGCGATTCTGCCGCGAACTCCCCCTGCGCGCCGGGGTGGTGGCCATTCCCACATCCGCCTTCTGTCTGCGCCCCGGTGCGCCGTCGACTCTCGTGCGTTTCTCGTTCTGTAAGCGTGAAGAATCCGTGCTCATGGCGGTGGAGAAGCTGGTGAAGGCTGGTTGATCAGCGGATTCGTGGTCGGTCACAGGTAACTCGCATATGCGTCCGGCGGATTCTTTCGGAGCCCGCCGGTCACATTGGTTCTGAACAGTTGAACTGCTCGGCCCCCGCGTGGATGGAAAGCACGATGAGATGGGTAAAAACGCTGTGAGCGCGGCCCCATTCATGATTCCCTCTCATTCAGAGACACGTTCAGAGACGACTCCTAGAGACGACGCCTCGCGGAATCCTCGGAATCACTGTCCTCGGACACCCACGGACATCATCTGTGGGCATGAGCCGGCGCACTCGAAGACTCTGGTCCTCCACGGCGGGCCGGCCCACCCTCCCCTGCGTGTTTGCGGAGCCGACCCATGCTCAGGACCCTCAAGACCACCTACACCGATACCCGCGCCGCCGACCTCGCCTGGTGCCTGGGGAAGGACCCCCTCCCCGCCCTGGCCGTGCTCGATCTGCGGCTCGCCGACTCCCTCGTCCAGCTGCGCCTGCTCGGCGCCTCCCACCAGGTGCTCCTGGAGGAGGGCGACGGCGTCTGCTCGGAGACCGTCGCCTGCCTGCCCGGCCAGGCCACGCCGTTGCCGCTGGGCGTGGCCAAACGCGTCGGGGCCTGGGAGTACGAGTTCGCCGCGAGAATAGAAACGCTCTCGCGCTGCTCCTTCGCGGGGCGCGCGCAGGAGCTGCTCGCGCTCGTCGCCGAACACCCGTACGGCCTCGCGGGGACCTTCCCGGGCAGCCCGCACGCCTTCACCGCCCTGCTCGCCCAGCGCCACGAGGGACAGATCAGCTGGCGCACCTGGCACGCCTATCCCCAGGAGGGGCGGCTGGTCGCCACCCGGACGAGGGTGGGCGTGCGCGCCCCGGCGCCCCTCTAACGCCCCCGGCGTCGCTCCGCACTCGTCGGACGGCCCCGTCGCTTCCCGTCTCGCCTGCCCCGGTACGCCCCGGATCGCCGCTCTCGCACGGCCATGGAACACCTGTAATAAACCCTTGTGGGTGACAAAAGGTTGCCGGATCGTGACGTAGCGTTCCCATCATGATCTACCGCCCGGTATCGGCGCGGCTGCCCGTACCGGCCGGGCTCGGCCGCTTCGTGGTGCTGACCACCGTCTTCGTCTGCGCCGCCTGCGGGCTGGTGTACGAGCTGGAGCTGGTCGCCCTGGCCTCGTACCTGATCGGCGATTCGGTCACCCAGGCGTCCGTCGTGCTGTCGGTGATGGTCTTCGCGATGGGCCTCGGCTCGCTGCTCGCCAAGCGGCTCCGGGGGCGGGCGGCCCTCGGGTTCGCCGTGGTCGAGGCCCTGCTGGCGCTGGTCGGCGGCCTGTCGGCGATGGCGCTGTACGCCTGCTTCGCCTGGTACGGCCGGGCCATCCCGGCCCTGGTGGGTTTCTCGCTGGTCATCGGGGTGCTGATCGGCGCCGAAGTGCCCCTGCTGATGACGCTCATCCAGCGCATCCGGCGGCAGGACGCGGGCGGTGCCGTCGCCGACCTCTTCGCCGCCGACTACGTGGGGGCGCTGGTCGGCGGGCTCGCCTTCCCGTTCCTGCTGCTGCCGGTCCTCGGGCAGCTGACGGGCGCCCTGCTGACCGGCGCGGTCAACGCGATCGCGGGCGGGGCCCTGGTGCTGTGGCTGTTCCGCGGCGATCTGAGCGTCCGCTCGCGCTGGGCCCTCATAGCCGTCAACGGCCTCGTGCTGGCGGTGCTGGCGATCGGCTCGGTCCTCACCGCCCCTTTCGAACGGGCCGCGCGCCAGGCCATGTACGGCACGGACGTACGGGTGGCCGTGCGGACGGGCGTGCAGGAGGTCGTGCTCACGGGCGGCGCCGGCAGCGGCAAGCCGCTCGCCCTCTTCCTCGACGGCCGCCTCAGGGTCAGCGGGGCGGACGAATTCCGCTACCACGAGGCGCTGGTCCACCCCGCGATGGCCGGCCCGCGCCGCCGGGTCCTCGTCCTCGGCGGCGGTGACGGCCTCGCCGTGCGCGAAGTGCTGCGCTACCCGGACGTCACCTCCGTCACCGTCGTCGAGCTGGACGCCGCCCTCGTGCGGCTGGCCTGCACCGACCCCGGCCTCACCGCCCTCAACCGCGCGGCCTACCGCGACCCCAGGGTGCGCGTCGTCACCGCCGACGCCTTCGCGTGGCTGCGCACCCGGGGCAGCACGGAAGCCCCCTACGACGTGATGATCTCCGACCTCCCCGACCCCGCCATCACCCCCTCCACCAAGCTGTACTCCCAGGAGTTCTACGGCCTGGTGGAGCGCCGGCTGGCCCCCGGCGGGCGGCTCGCCGTCCACGCGGGCACCCTCGGCACCCGCCCCCGCGCCTTCTGGACGGTGGACGCCACCGTCCGCTCCGCCGGGCTGGAGGCCCGGCCCTACCGGGTGGGCGGTGCCGGGTCCTCCGGCGGCCCCGACCGCACCGCCGCCCGCCGCCCGGACATCCGCGGCGCGGAGCGGGACGACTGGAGCTTCCTGCTGGCGGCCCGGGAAGCACCGCCGCTCCGCCTCGCGACCCCCGGGCCCGACCTGCGCTTCCTCTCCCACCGGGAGCTGAGCAGAGCCGGGCGCGCCGCCGAGCGGAGCCGCGAGCAGGAGCCGCCCCCCTCGACGCTCATGCGCCCCCGCTACACGGGCTGAGCTCCGGCGCCCGGGCGCAGCGCGGCCCGGAAGGCGCCCGGTGAGCGCCCCTCCCGGTGCTGGAAGAACTTGGAGAAGTTCGCCGGGTCCTCAAAGCCGATCCGGCCGGCGATCCGGGCGGCCGGCAGATCGCTGTGCGCCAGCAGCCGCTTGGCCTCCAGCATCACCCGCCGGTCGATGAACTCCTTGGCGCCCACCCCGGCGGCGCACAGGGACGCCCGGGAGAGGGTGCGCGGCGCGTAGCCGAGCGCCCGGGCGTAGTCGGCGACCTTGTGGCGGGTGGCGAAGTCCCGCTCGACGGCGGCGCGGAAGAGGACGAAGGCGTCGTTGGGCGCGGGTACCCTGCTGCCCACGGGGGCCGTGAGGTGGGCGAGGCGCAGCACCAGCACGGACAGCAGGTGGCGCAGGACATCGGTGTGCACATCGGCGGGCAGCCCGCCGCCGGTGCGGAAGTCGGCCGCCAGGTGGTTCACGGCGCAGGCCACCGCCTCCCGGTCCGGTCCCACCGGCTGCCACAGCACCGGCCGGAAGGGGTCGTCGGCCACCTCGGCGACGGCCGAGCCGGGTGGCAGAAAGCCCGGCTGGACGAGGACGACGACGCCCTCGATCCCCTCGACCTCACCGAACTGCTGCACCTGCCCCGGCCGCACCCACAGCACCGACCCCTCCTCCAGCCAGTGGCCGGTGAAGTCGACGGTGTGCCCGGCGGAGCCGGAGCGGACGGCGACGATCTGGTGGAAGTCCAGGCGCTGTGGCCGGGCGAGCAGCCCCTCGGGCGCGCGGGAGCGCAGCTCGGCCAGGGACATCACCTCCACGCCCGCCGGGGTCCCGGGCGGGGCCCGGTAGGCGAGCTCGACGATCTCTTCCCGGCGGTCGTGTCGCTTTTTCACCATGACAAGACCCGAGCGTACCTGGGCGGGGCCGAAAAACACCCTTAGCTTGGTCATAACGCACCAGAAGGACCGATGCGCCGGAACAGCAGATTCCGGGCCACGGAGACGGGACAGACATGGCACGGCACAGGCTCACCTACGCATTCGACGCCTACTGCGGCTGGTGCTACGGCTTCGGCCCGACGGTCCGGGAGTTCGCCGCCGCGAACGCCGACCGCATCGAGCTCACCGTGCTCAGCGGCGGGCTCTTCACCGGGCCCCGCGCCCAGCCCGTCTCCGCGTACTCCTACATCCCGGCGGCGGACGCCCGGATCGGCGAACTGACCGGCGCGGTCTTCGGCGAGGGCTACGCCAGGGCGTTCGCCGAGGGCACCGCCGTGCTCGACTCGGCCGCCGCCGCGACGGCCCTGGCCGCGCTGCGCGAGCAGGCACCCGAGCGGACACTGGAGTTCGCGGGCGCCCTGCAGCGCGCCTGGTACGTCGACGGCCGCAGTCTCTCCGACCCGGCCACGGTGCGCGAGGTCGCCGCCGGCCTCGACGGGGTGGACGCCGACGCCGTGGCCGCCGCCCACCGGGACCCGGCCACCCGGCGCGCAGCGGAGGCCGACTTCCGGGAGGTGCGCAGGCTGGGCGTCGACACCTTCCCCACGCTGCTGCTGCACACGCCCGGCGGAGTGCGGCGGCTCGGCGGCCCGATGTCCACCGCGCGGACGCTCACCCGGGCGCTCGACCAGCACTGACCCCTTCTTCCCCTTGACTCACTCTGAGGAGCCCCCCATGGCAAAGATCGCTCTCTTCGGTGCCAACGGCACCATCGGCAGCCGCGTCCTGCGCGAGGCGCTGGACCGCGGCCACGACGTCACCGCCGTCGTCCGCGACCCCGCGAAGATGACCGAGACCCACCCCCGCCTCACCGTCACCACCGGCAACGTCCTCGACGCCGAGTCGGTGGCCGCGGCCGCCCGGGGCCAGGACGTCGTCGTCAGCGCCGTCGGCGGCGGGGACGGCCCCGGGCACATCGCCACCATCAAGCCGTCCGCCGAGTCGCTGGTGGCCGGGGTGCGCCGGCTGGGCGCCGACGCCCCGCGGATCATCGCCGTCGGCGGCGCCGGCTCGCTGCGCACGCCCGACGGCAAGCAGGTCTGGGACACCGAGGGCCTCCCGGAGTTCCTGCTCCAGATCATGCACGCGCACGGCGACGCGCTGGAGTTCTACCGCGGCGTCACGGATGTGCGCTGGACGAACATCAGCCCCGCCGCGACGATCGAACCCGGCGAGCGCACGGGCACGTACCGCACCGCCCTGGACGACCTCGTCGTGGACGCGAACGGCAAGAGCCGGATCTCCGCGGAGGACTACGCGGTGGCGCTCGTCGACGAGATCGAAAAGCCGCAGCACGTCGGCGAGCGCTTCACGGTCGCCGACTGACGGAAAGTCCGGCCGGAGAGGCACTGGTGAGGGGCCCGGTGGGTAGGCTCGTTTGCTATGGAGCATGAGGTGTTCGTTCCGTTTCCCGTCGAGTCCGTCCGTCGGGTCCTCGCCGACCCCGCGCGCGTGGTCCGGTGCGTCCCAGGGCTGCAACAGGACGTGGCGGACGCCGCCGGCGCGCTCGTGGTCGGCCGCCTCCGGCTGCGCATAGGCGGCTCGACCATCACCTACCGGGGCTCGCTGCACCTGACCGAGCACGAGGGCCTGTACGAGCTGTCGGGCGAGGGCACCGAGGTGCGGGGCTCCGGCACGGTGACGCTCGCGCTGCGCGGGCTGCTGGAACCGGCCCCGGGCGGCTCCCGGCTGGTGTGCACCGGCACCGTCGGCAGCGGCGGCCGGCTGGCGGAGTTCGACGAGAAGACGGCGCAGTCCTCGGCCCGCCGCCTCCTGGACCGCTTCGCCGCCGCGCTGACGGAGGAACTGCGGGAGGACGCCGAGGAGGAGGCCGGCGGCGGGCCCCGGCTGGAGGGCGGCAGCGTCTTCGACACCGAGGTCCCGCTGCCGTCCCTCGACCCGTCCGCCGAGGACGACGACCTCGACGACAGCGATGACGACGAAGACGAGACGGACGACGACGAGCCCCCCGCCGAAGCCGCGCACGCCCGCCGCACGATGATCGGGCGCAGCGCCGAGGAGGTCGACCACGCGCCGCCGCGCGGCCGGTACGCCCCCGTCCCGGCCCCCGAGGCCGCCTCCGCCACCGCGGCGGCCCTGCGCTGGGCGGCGCCCGCGGCGGCGGTGGCCCTGGCCTCCGCGGTAGTCGTGGGGCGGGTGCTGCGACGGCGGCGCTGAGCCTTCCCGCCCTGCCGGTTTCGCCCTGTCATCGCAGGCGGGAGGGCATATGGTCGTAGACGTGACGAACGACGAGACGAAGGACAGCACTCAGGTCCGGCTGCGGGCCGGGGACGCCGAGCTGACGGTCGATCCGCGGCACGGCTGCCGCCTCACGAGCCTCCGGGTCGCCGGGGTGGAACTCCTGCGGCAGGGCGCGAAGTACGGTGCGTTCCCGATGGTGCCCTGGTGCGGGCGCATCGAACTGGGGCAGTTCCGCAACGGCGGTGAGCGCCACCAGATGCCCGTCAACTCCGGGCCGCACGCGATCCACGGCACCGGCAGGGACACCGCCTGGCGCACGGTGGGCGCGAACGACGGCGAACAGACCGCCGCGTTCACCTATGACCTCGCGGACCCCTGGCCCTACAGCGGCCGCGTCACCCAGCTGGTGGAGCTGACGGCGGACTCCCTGACGCTCACGATGGGCGTCGAGACCTACGACAACTCCTTCCCCGCCCAGGCGGGCTGGCACCCCTGGTTCCGGCGCAACCTCGGTACCGGCAAGGACGTCGAGGTCGCCTTCGACGCCGGCTGGCAGGAGGAGCGCGGGGACGACCACCTGCCGACGGGCCGCCGTATCGCCCCCCTGCCCGGCCCCTGGGACGACTGCTTCGGCATGCCGGACGGCGTGGACGTCACCCTCACCTGGCCGGGCGCCCTGGAGCTGAAGGTCGCCAGCCGCGCCGAATGGGTCGTGATCTACGACGAGCAGGACGAGGCCGTCTGCGTCGAGCCGCAGTCCGGCCCCCCGAACGGGCTCAACACCCTGCCGCGGCTGGTGACGCCCATCGACCCCCTGGAGATCTCCACCACATGGACCTGGCGCCCCCTGGCCTAAGCTCATGTCCATGAGCGATGCACGTGACGTCCTGCTGCAGCAGATCAAGGACAAGGCCGTGGTCCACGGCAAGGTGACCCTCTCCTCCGGCAAGGAGGCCGACTACTACATCGACCTCCGCCGGATCACCCTGGACGCCGTGGCGGCGCCGCTGGTCGGCCAGGTGATGCTGGACGCCACCGCCGACCTGGAGTACGACGCCGTCGGCGGTCTCACCCTCGGCGCGGACCCGGTCGCCACCTCGATGCTGCACGCCGCCGCCGCGCGGGGCCGCAAGCTCGACGCGTTCGTCGTTCGCAAGGCGCAGAAGACCCACGGCATGCAGCGCCGCATCGAGGGCCCGGACATCAAGGGCCGCCGGGTGCTCGTCGTCGAGGACACCTCGACCACCGGCGGCTCGCCGCTGACCGCCGTCGAGGCGGCGCGCGAGGCGGGCGCGGAGGTCGTCGCGGTCGCGACGATCGTCGACCGCGGGGCCGCCTCGGCCATCGAGGGCGCGGGCCTGCGCTATGTGACCGGTTATGCCCTTGAGGACCTCGACCTCTCCTGACCTGCACTTTTATCAAAGCGTTCCCGGCGGGGGGGTGGGTTGTAAGGTAATAAAACAC
>NZ_JBEYZW010000048.1:0-4966 GCF_040646215.1 Streptomyces sp. NPDC046215
GATCTCCCCAGCTACCGCTGGGGGTGCCCCCAGGAGGTGCCCCCGGACGGGCTGGTAGTGGCTGAGCTCAGCCCGATCCAGCCCGTCCGGCGTTTGAGGACACCGCCGCGCAGCGGTGGTGCACCCCCACAACCCGCAGACAGGGCTCCGGCCGCCTTAAGGGCGGCTACGTGCCGCGCGGGACACCGCAACGACCGCCTTCTCCAGGGCGTACTCCGGATCGTCCCCGCCGCCTTTGACCCCCGCGTCCGCCTCGGCGACAGCCCGCAACGCGTCGGCGACACCGTCCGCCGACCAGCCGCGCATCTGCTGACGCACCCGGTCGATCTTCCAGGGCGGCATCCCCAGGTCCCGGGCCAGATCGCCGGGGCGGGCGCCGCGCGGGGCCGAGGCGAGCTTGCCGATCGCCCGGACCCCCTGGGCGAGCGCACTGGTGATCAGCACCGGGGCGACGCCCGTCGACATCGCCCAGCGCAGCGCCTCCAGCGCCTCCGCCGCCCGGCCCTCCACGGCCCGGTCCGCGACGGTGAAGCTGGACGCCTCGGCGCGGCCCGTGTAGTAGCGGGCGACGACGGTCTCGTCGATGGTGCCCTCGATGTCGGCGACGAGCTGCGCGCAGGCGCTCGCCAGCTCCCGCAGGTCACTGCCGATCGCGTCCACCAGCGTCTGGCACGCCTCCGGGGTCGCCGAGCGGCCGGTGGCCCGGAACTCGGAGCGGACGAACGCCAGGCGGTCGGCCGGCTTGGTCATCTTCGGGCAGGCGACCTCCCGGGCCCCGGCCTTGCGCGCGGCGTCCAGCAGGCCCTTGCCCTTGGCGCCTCCGGCGTGCAGCAGCACGAGGGTGATCTCCTCGACGGGAGCGCCGAGGTACCCCTTCACGTCCTTGATCGTGTCCGCCGACAGGTCCTGCGCGTTGCGCACGATCACGACCTTGCGCTCGGCGAACAACGACGGGCTCGTCAGCTGCGCGAGCGTGCCGGGCTGCAGCGCCTCGGGCGCGAGATCCCGCACGTCGGTGTCCGCGTCGGCGGCACGGGCGGCCTCCACCACCTCCCGCACGGCGCGGTCCAGCAGGAGATCCTCCTGGCCCACGGCGAGCGTCACGGGGGCGAGCAGGTCTTCGGTTGCAGTCTTCCTGGCCATCGCGTCCAGCATCCCACGCGCCACTGACACTCCCTCCCGCGTGCCCGCCGCGCATACCGCACAATGAGCGGGTGAGCAGCGTTTCCTCTTCTTCCCCTTCTCCCTCTTCTCCCTCTTCTTCCGGCCCCGCGCGGCACCTGCTGGTGCTCCCCGACCGGGACGCCGCGGACGACGTGGCCGAGGAGGCCGTCCAGCGCTTCGGCCTGGCCGAGGAGCCCCAGCTCGTGCGCGAGGCGCTCGCCGGTGAGGACGACGCCGAGGACGCCCAGTGGCTGGTGGTCGTGGAGGACCCCCGCGGCGCCCTGGACACCGAGGCGCTGCGCGCGCTGGCCGAGGAGTACGACGGCTGGCTCGAAGCGGAGTGAGCTCCGGCGGGCCAGACCGCCGGAGCCTCACCCCGTGGCCCCCTCGCGGCTACGGCGCGGGCGTGGTGCGGAGCTCGGGTATGCGGTCCAGCTCGATGCCGAAGTGGGTCCGGTAGGCCGGCAGGACCTCGTCCTCGGACAGCTCCCGCTCCTGACGTCCCGTCGCGTCGGTGGTGATCAGCGTCCGCCCGCTGACGGTGACCCGGCCGGTCCCGGTGAGGCGGGAGCAGAGCTGGGACTGCGTGAAGGGCGACTTCGGCGACGTCCTGTGCCACCAGGAGCCGCACTCGAAGTCGGCCAGCTCCCGGGGGCGCTGTTCGAGGCGGTACTGCACCTGGTCGTCGCAGTACACGTCGAGATCGCCGTCCTCGGTCTCGGCGATCCGGAAGACCCCGGCCGGATCGGTCTGCTCGCCGCGGTCGGTGAAGACGAGCGGGTGGTGGCTGTTGCGGCCGAACCCGACGTCCACCAGCCACGGTTCGGGCGTGCCGGGGGCTCCGGAGGTCTCGGGTGCCCCGGGGGTCTCCACGCGAAGGGCCAAATGATCGAAGGGCACCCCGAAGCCGTCGGGCCCCATCACGCGCCCGGAGAGCAGCGTCACCCGGTAGCCGAGGCCGGTCAGCAGCTCCGCGAACGCGCCGTTGAGTTCGTAGCAGAAGCCGCCCCTCCCCCGTTCGACGATCTTGCGGACCAGGGCCGCCCCGTCGAGGGTGACGTCTTCGCCGAGGTGCACCGACAGATTCTCGAAGGGCACCGCGTGGAGATGGCGGAGCTGAAGCTCCCGGAGCGCGTCGGCATCGGGGGCCGCGGGCCGGGCGGCGCCGATCCGGCGCAGGTAGGCGTCGATGTTGATGGTGGTCATGGGTCAGTTATCTCCTGTCCGGGAGGCGATCGCATCGTGCTGTGGACCTAGGGCTCGCGGCCTCCTCTGTGGGCCAGGGCCTCGTCGGTCACCGCGACGGGCCCGTCGGTGTCGGTGCGCAGGACCTCCGCTCCCCCGGCCCGGAGCACGGCGACCGTGCGGGGCGCGGGGTGCCCGTACGGATTCCCGGCGCCGGCCGAGAGGACGGCGAACCGGGGGCTCAGCCGGCGTATCAGCTGCGGGTCCTGATAAGCGGAACCGTGATGGGCGACCTTCAGCACGTCCACCGGGGGCAGGCCGGGGCGTGACGCGGCGAGCGCTTGCTGGGCGGGCGGTTCGAGGTCACCGAGCAGCAGCAGGGACAGGCCGGCGCTGCGGACGAGCAGGCTGACACTGGCGTCGTTGGCCCCGCCCTCCGCCACGGCCGACGTCCCCGCCGGCGGCGGCCACAGCACCTCCCAGGACAGGTCGCCGAGGCGCCGCCGCTCCCCCGGCACCGCCTCGACGACCGGGACGCCCGCCCGCCCCGCCGTGCGCCGCACGAACGCGGCCTGGCCGGGAGGTTCGGCGAAGGGGGTCACCTCGACCGCGCCGACCGCACGGCCGCGCAGCACGCCGGGCAGGCCGTCGACGTGGTCGGCGTGAAAGTGACTCAGGATCAACAACGGCACCCGGTCGATCCCCAGGCCGCGCAGGCACCGGTCGACGGCGCGGGGCTCCGGGCCCGCGTCCACGACGAGGGCGGAGCCGTCCCCGGCGGCGAGGACCAGCGCGTCCCCCTGCCCGACGTCGCACGCGACGAAGCGCCAGCCCGGCGGTGGCCAGCCGGTGACCGCCCAGGTCAGCGGCGCCGGGCGGACCACGGCGATCAGCAGGAGCAGCGCACAGGCCGCGCAGATCCAGGGGCGGCGAAGTGCCCGGCGGGCGACCGGCACCAGGGCGGCGGTCACCGCGGCCAGCAGCAGCCCGCCGGGCCAGCCGCCCGGCCAGCCGAGCTCCGCGCCGGGCAGGTCGGCGCCCGTGCGGGCCACCGTCGCGGTCCAGGACGCGGGCCAGCCGGCGACCACCGCCAGACACTCGGCGACGGGCATGGCCAGCGGTGCGACGGCGAGCGCGGCGAACCCGAGGACCGTGGCCGGGGCGACGGCCGCCTCGGCGAGGAGGTTGCACGGCACGGCCACCAGGCTCACCCGCGCCGCCAGGACGGCGATCACCGGCGCGCACACCGCCTGGGCGGCGGCCGCCGCGGCGAGGGCCTCCGCCGCCCGCGGCGGCACCCCGCGCCGCCGCAGGGCCGCGCCCCAGCGCGGGGCGAGGGTCAGCAGGGCGCAGGTGGCCAGGACGGACAGCAGGAATCCGTAACTGCGGGCCAGCCACGGGTCGTACAGCACGAGCAGCAGCACGGCCGCCGCGAGCGCCGGGAGCAGGCTGCGCCGGCGTCCCGTGCCGATGGCCAGCAGCGTGATCAGCCCGCACGCGGCGGCCCGCAGCACGCTCGGCTCCGGCCGGCATACGACGACGAACCCCAGGGCGAGCCCCGCGCCCAGTACCGCCGTCAGCCGCAGGGGGATCCCCAGCCGGGCTGCGAGGCCCCGGCGTTCGGCCCGGGTGGCCAGGTGCGGCGGGCCGATCAGCACCACCAGCAGGATCGTGAGGTTGCTGCCGGAGACGGCCAGAAGGTGCGTCAGATCCGTAGCCCGGAAGGCGTCTTCGAGGTCGGGCGGGATGCGGGAGGTGTCACCCACGACCAGCCCGGGAAGGAGGGCGCGGGCGTCCGGGGAGAGCCCGTCGGTGGCGGTGCGCAGGCCCGCGCGGAGCCGGGCGGCGGTGCGCTGGAGCGCGGTGGGCCCCTCGACGACCTGGGGCGGGGCCCGGCCGCTGACCCGCAGGACGGCGGCGAGCCGGTCGCCCTCACGGGCGGGCGGTGCGAGGCGCGCCTCGACACGGACGCGGGTGGAGGGCAGCAGGCCGAGCCAGGCCGGGTGGGCGATCACCAGGACCGGGGTGCGGGTGGCGGTGGCCCGCCGGCCGATGACCACCCGGGTCGCCTCGCCTTCGAGGACGACGGCGGGTGCCGCGCGGACGGCTCCGCGCACGCGGGGGCGGACGGTCCGCGGGTCTCCGGTGACGGTCACGTCGACGGTGGCCTCCCCGTGCTGCCGGGCCGCACCGGGCAGCGGGCCGCGCTGCGTGTCGGACGCCCGCAGGGCGGCCGCCCCCGCCCCCGCGACGGCACACAGCAGCACCGCGGCCGCGGCGACCGCCGCTCCGGCCCGGCCGCCCGGCACCGCGCGCGAGCGTCGAAGCGCGGCGAGGACCAGACCGCCGGCGGCCAGCGCGCCCAGCACCGCGGCGAGGGCGACGGCCGCCCCGTCGGCGGTCAGCGCCACGGCAGCCGCCACCCATGCCCCGACCGCGGGCGCCGCGAGCCGCAGGTCAAGGGGGCCTTCGGTACGCGCCGACCCGGCGGAAGCCCCAGGGGTATCAGCGGCACCACCGCCGGCCGCACCACCCCGCCCCTCGGGACTGCCCAGGCCACCGAGCCCCTCAACGCGCACCGACCCGACGAACGCCCCCGGCGGAACAGCCGCAACAC
>NZ_JBEYZW010000048.1:5063-55188 GCF_040646215.1 Streptomyces sp. NPDC046215
CACCACCAGCCGCACCACCCCGCCCCTCGGGACTGCCCAGGCCACCGAGCCCCTCAACGCGCACCGACCCGACGAACGCCCCCGGCGGAACAGCCGCAACACCACCAGCCGCACCACCCCGCCCCTCGGGACTGCCCAGGCCACCGAGCCCCTCAACGCGCACCGACCCGACGAACGCCCCCGGCGGAACAGCCGCAGCACCGCCA
This sequence comes from Streptomyces sp. NPDC046215, assembly GCF_040646215.1. Lineage (NCBI taxonomy): Bacteria > Bacillati > Actinomycetota > Actinomycetes > Kitasatosporales > Streptomycetaceae > Streptomyces > Streptomyces sp. NPDC046215. Next base: position 5,270 of record NZ_JBEYZW010000048.1, read on the forward strand.
GCCGCACCACCCCGCCCGCTAGGGGCGCCCGAGCCGCCACACCCCCTGCCCGCCCCGCTGTCGGGACCACTCGCCGTCCCCATCCGGCCCTCGGGGCACGGGCCTCGCCCCGGAGCCGCACCGACGCCGGCCTGCTCATCGAGGCCGCCCGGGCCACCGGATCCCCCGCCCGCCCCGCCGCCCGAGCCGTTCACGGCTGGACCAGGGGGCGGAGGTCCGTGAAGCGGCGGGCGCCGATGCCGTTGACCTGGCGGAGTTCCTCCACCTTGCGGAAGCCGCCGTGCCGGGCGCGGTAGTCCAGGATGTGCTGGGCCAGGACCGGGCCGACGCCCGGGAGGGAGTCGAGCTGCTCCGCTGTCGCGGAGTTGAGGCTGACCGGCCCGCCCGCGCTCGCCCGGCCGCCCGGCCCCGGTGGCACGGCCGCGGGGGTGACGCCCACGACGATGTGCTCGCCGTCGGTGAGCACGCGGGCCCGGTTCAGGCCCGTCGTGTCCGCGCCCGGCCGGGCTCCCCCGGCCGCGCTCAAGGCGTCGGCGACCCTGGACCCGGACGGCAGGCGCCGGATCCCCGGACGCGCCACCTTGCCGGCCACGTCCACCACGACGCTCCCGCCGCCGCGCGCCTTCGCGGCCCCCTCCGCCCCCTCCACCGCCGCCGTGGGCGCCGCCACCGCGGCGGGCATCTCCCGGCCGGGCGGCCGGACCGGCTGGGGGCGGCCCGCCCAGAAGTGGTACACGGCGAAGGAGCACGCGGCGATCAGGACGACCACCAGGGCGGCGAGCGTCCTGGGCTCCAGACCGCACCGCAGCTGCACCCACAGCGGCACCCGCTCCCACAGCGCGGCCCGCCACCGGCCGGCCCGCGGGTGCCCGGCCCCGAGGGCGGCGGGCGGATCGGGGCTGCCCCGCCCCGCCGGCCGGGCCGCCGCCGACGCGTGCGGGAACAGCTCCGCCGCCCGCTCGCGCTGCGAGCGCACCGCGGCGCCGGAGCCACCGTGGGAGTCGGGAAGGTCGAACGTCGCGGTACCCGGTCGATCAGTCATGCGGCCGACGGTAGGCGCGTTCCCGCGATCCCGCCGGGGCGGCCCAATTTCCGTGGATAACCCGCCGGTTGTGGATATCCCGCTCCCCCGAACGAGCGCTACCGGGGCGCGACGACCACGCCCAGCAGCCCCGGCCCGGTGTGCGCCCCGATGACCGCTCCGACCTCGCTGACGTGCAGGTCCACCAGCCCCGGCAGCCGCTCGCGCAGCTTCTCGGCGAGCTGGGCGGCCCGGTCGGGGGCGGCCAGGTGGTGGACGGCGATGTCGACGGGCGCGGCGCCCGCCCGCTCGACGGCGATCTCCTCAAGGCGGGCGATGGCCTTGGACGCCGTACGGACCTTCTCCCGCAACTCGATGCGACCGCCGTCCAGTTGGAGCAGCGGCTTGACGGCGAGCGCCGACCCCAGCAGCGCCTGGGCAGCGCCGATCCGGCCGCCCCGGCGGAGGTAGTCGAGGGTGTCGACGTAAAAGTACGTGGCCGTGCCCTGCGCGCGCTTCTCCGCTGCCGCGACCGCCTCGTCGAGGGTGCCGCCGGCGTCGGCGGCCTCCGCCGCCGCGAGCGCGCAGAAGCCCAGGGCCATGGCGACCATGCCGGTGTCGACGACCCGCACCGGAACCGCGGCGTCGCGGGCCGCGAGGACCGCCGCGTCGTAGGTGCCGGAGAACTCGGCGGAGAGGTGGAGGGAGACGATCCCCTCGGCACCGGCCTCGGCGGCGGCGCGGTAGGCGGCGGCGAAGACCTCGGGGCCCGGCCGGGACGTGGTCACCGAGCGGCGTTTTTGCAGGGCCTGGGCGACGGCCCGGGCGGAGATCTCGGTGCCCTCTTCGAGTGCCTCGTCCCCCAGGACGACCGTCAGCGGGACGGCGGTGATGCTGTGCCGCTCCATCGCCTCCGGCGGCAGATAGGCCGTGGAATCGGTGATGACAGCGACATGGCGGGACATGTTCCGGAGGTTACCCGCCGGGGCGCCCGGACGGCAGGCCGGGCATCGGAAGCGTGATCATTGCGCCGGTGTGCCGGACAGCGGGGTGTCCGGTCAGGTAGTGCTCTCGGGGCGGCGGGTCTTCTGCCAGGAGTAGCCGGGCTGCCGCCAGGGGTCCCCCTTGGTGAGCGCGGGCCGCTCCCCCGCGGTTCCGGGCTCCCCGTCGCTGCCGGGGGCCTCCGCGGCTCCGGCCGGGGCCCGCCCCGCGGCGGGCTCGGGCGCCTCGGGGGCGGCCGCCGGCTCCGTCGTCCAGTGCCGCAGCGCCCCGGCCTCCATGCGGATCTGGCCGCTGAGCGACTCCAGGTCGTCCGCCACGAACCGCCGGGCCCGGTCCTGGGCCGCGAACCGCAGCGAGTCGGCGGAATCCTTGACGCGCTCCGTGCGCTCCCGCAGCTCGGGCAGGCACGCGGCGACCCTGGCCCGGTCCGGCTCGCTCTCCAGGCGCTTGAGGTCCTCGTCCAGCTCGTGGCCGTGCGCGCTGAGCCGCTGGAAGAGCGCCAGCGCCTCGGACAGCGAGGGGTCCTCGGGCGCGGCGATCCGCAGGGCTTCCTGGGTGGCGCGCATCGAGGTGCGCAGCGACAGGCGCAGCTGGGCGACCTCGCCCGCCGCGCCGGGCTGCGCGTAGCCCCGGGCCTTGAGCTTGGTGTCCTCGACGGTCCGGCGGGCCTGGGTGACGGTGCGGTCCACGCCGCGCTTGACGGCCCGCACCGTCCTGACCGTGGCGATCACCCCGAGCGTCACAAGGATCGCGAAGATCAGCACGACGATCACGGCGGCCGCGGTCATGGGCGCTCCTCAGCGGTGGGACGGAACGGCGGGACCTGTGCGGTACCCCTTCCACCGTAAACGGACCGGGCAGGTTGGGGGTTCCGAACGAACCCCCAACCTGCCCGTAGGGACAAACCCCTACCCGGCCCGAAAGGGCCGCGCGCCGACCCGCTGGGTGGGAGCGGTCACGCCGGGACGATGTTGACCAGCTTCGGCGCCCGCACGATGACCTTGCGGATGCCCGCGCCGCCCAGGGCGGCGACGACGCCCGGGTCGGCCAGCGCGGCCTTCTCCAGCTCCTCGTCGGAGATCGACGGGGCGACCTCCAGCCGCGCCTTGACCTTGCCCTTGATCTGGACGACGCAGGTCACGGTCTCGTCGACCAGGTAGGCCGGGTCGGCCACGGGGAAGTCCTCGTGCACGACCGAGCCGGAGTGGCCCAGCTTGCGCCACAGTTCCTCGGCGATGTGCGGGGCCAGCGGCGCGACCAGGAGGACCAGCCGCTCGGCGACGGTGCGGGGCACCGCGCTCAGCTTGGTGAGGGTGTTGTTCAGCTCGGTGACCTTGGCGATGGCGGTGTTGAAGCGCAGGTTCGCCATGTCCTGGCCGACGCCGTCGATCGCCTTGTGCAGGGCCCGCAGCGTCGCCTCGTCGGCCTCGCCGTCCACGACGGTCACCTCGCCGGTGGCCTCGTCCACCACGTTGCGCCACAGGCGCTGCAGCAGGCGGTACTGGCCGACGACCGCGCGCGTGTCCCAGGGGCGGGAGACGTCCAGGGGGCCCATCGCCATCTCGTACAGGCGCAGGGTGTCGGCGCCGTACTCGGCGCAGATCTCGTCCGGCGTGACGGCGTTCTTGAGGGACTTGCCCATCTTGCCCAGGACCCGGCTGACCTTCTCGCCCTGGTAGAAGAAGGCGCCGTCGCGCTCCTCCACCTCGACCGCCGGTACCGCGATGCCACGGCTGTCGCGGTAGACGAACGCCTGGATCATGCCCTGGTTGTAGAGCTTGTGGAACGGCTCGGCCGAGGTGATGTGACCCAGGTCAAAGAGGATCTTGGTCCAGAAGCGGGCGTACAGCAGGTGCAGCACGGCGTGCTCGGCACCGCCGACGTACAGGTCGACGCCGCCGAGCGGCTGCCCGTCGCGCGGGCCCATCCAGTACTGCTCGGCGTCGGCGGAGACCAGCCGCTCGCTGTTGTGCGGGTCCAGGTAGCGCAGGTGGTACCAGCAGGAACCCGCCCAGTTGGGCATGGTGTTGGTCTCGCGGCGGTAGCGCTTGACGCCGTCGCCCAGGTCCAGCTCGACGTTGACCCAGTCCTCGTTGCGGGACAGGGGGGTCTCCGGGGAGGTGTCCGCGTCGTCCGGCTCGAAGGTGCGCGGCGAGTAGTCCTCGACCTCGGGCAGCTCCAGCGGCAGCATCGACTCGGGCAGCGGGTGGGCGACGCCGGCCTCGTCGTAGACGATCGGGAAGGGCTCGCCCCAGTAGCGCTGGCGGCTGAACAGCCAGTCGCGCAGCCGGAAGTTGACGGTGCCCTCGCCGATGCCGCGCTCGGACAGGTAAGCGATGACGGTGCTCTTGGCCTGCTCGACCGGCATGCCGTTGAGGTCGATCTCGGCGTTGGCGGAGTTGATCGCCGGGCCCTGGCCGCCGTACGCCTCGCCCTCCCAGCCCTCCGGCGGCTGGACCGTGCGGACGATCGGCAGCTCGAAGGCGGTCGCGAACTCCCAGTCGCGCTCGTCCTGGCCCGGGACGGCCATGATCGCGCCGGTGCCGTAGCCCATCAGGACGTAGTCGGCGACGAAGACGGGGATCCGCTCGCCCGTCAGCGGGTTGAGGGCGTAGGCGCCGGTGAAGACACCGGTCTTGTCCTTGCCCTCGGTCTGGCGCTCGACGTCGGTCTTCGACTGCGCCTGCTTGCGGTAGGCGGCGACGGCGTCGGCCGGGGTGCGGGCGCCGCCGGTCCACGCGTCCTTGGTGCCCTGCGGCCACTCGGCCGGGACGACGGCGTCGACCAGGTCGTGCTCGGGGGCCAGGACCATGTAGGTGGCGCCGAACAGGGTGTCGGGGCGGGTGGTGAAGACGGTGATCTTCTCGTCGCGGTCCGCCACGTCGAAGGAGACGCGGGCGCCCTCGCTGCGGCCGATCCAGTTGCGCTGCTGGAGCTTGATGGCCTCGGGCCAGTCCAGGGCGTCCAGGTCGTCGATCAGGCGGTCCGCGTAGGCGGTGATCCGCATGTTCCACTGGCGCAGCTTGGACTTGAAGACGGGGAAGTTGCCGCGCTCGGACCGGCCGTCGGCGGTGACTTCCTCGTTGGCCAGGACCGTGCCCAGGCCGGGGCACCAGTTGACGGGGGCGTCGGAGGCGTAGGCCAGGCGGTACTCGCCCAGGACGTCGGCGCGCTCGCTCCCGCTCAGCTCGCTCCACGCGCGCGTGCCCGGCACCCGGCGCTCGCCGGATTCGAACTGGGCGACCAGCTCAGTGATCGGGCGGGCCTTCCGCGCTTCCTCGTCGTACCAGGAGTTGAAGATCTGCAGGAAGATCCACTGGGTCCACTTGTAGTAGTCCGGGTCGATCGTGGCGAAGGACCGGCGCTTGTCGTGGCCCAGGCCCAGCCGCCGCAGCTGCGCCTTCATGTTGACGATGTTGGCCTCGGTGGAGACCCGCGGGTGGGTGCCGGTCTGCACGGCGTACTGCTCGGCGGGCAGGCCGAAGGCGTCGAAGCCGAGGGTGTGCAGCACGTTGTGGCCGGACATGCGCTGGTGGCGCGCGTACACGTCGGTGGCGATGTAGCCCAGCGGGTGACCGACGTGCAGGCCCGCACCGGAGGGGTACGGGAACATGTCCATGATGAACTTCTTCGGCCTGCCGGCCACGGCCGGGTCGCCGGCCAGGTCACCGCTGGGGTTGGGCGCCTCGTAGGTGCCGTCGGCGTCCCAGAAGTCCTGCCAGCGTGCCTCGATGTCAGCGGCCAGCGCGGCCGTGTAGCGGTGCGGGGCAGCCACCTCGGCGGCGTTGTTGGTCTCGCTCATCGTCCTCAAGCTCCATCGATCGTCGTCTCTGCCTGCGGCACCGCGGAAATGAAAAATCCCCTCGCACAGGAGGGGACGCCGCGCTGATGCCGGCCCGGAGTCACCGGCCGGTACTGATCAGCGCGGCCCGCTAAGCAGAAGGCGTACGGCACGCATGGGGTCAGGTTACCGCAGGGGCCGAAGGGGGCGCACCGAGGTCGCGGCACGGCGCGGACAGCCGGCGGATCGCGGTCCGGGCACCGGTGCGGCTCCGTGACGGCGAAAAACGAAGCCGAACGAACAGACGTTAGCAGTGGCACCACCCGTCGCACCGGTCTTGCGCGAAGCGGACCCGGGGCTCCCGCCGGGCTCCCTAGCGTGACGTGCCATGAACCGCTTCCTCGACCACACCGGTGGAGTCCTCGCTCTGGTCTCGCTCACCGCCACCGTCGTCTGGGGGCTCATCGCCACCGACCGGCTGTTCCTCACGCCGCGCGCCCGCCTGCTCGCCCAGGGCGTCCACCGCGCGACCGCCGTCGGCGCGCTCGGCTTCCTCCTGATGCACATCGTCGTCAAGGTCGCGGAGCACCGCGTGCCGGCCACGGCCGCCCTGCTGCCCTTCTCCTCGGGGGCGGGAGGCAGAAACGGGCTGATCGGGCTCGGCGCCCTGGCCGGCTACCTGATGGTGTGCGCCGGGGCCACCGGCGCCCTGCGCAGCGCCTTCGCCGGGCGGGGGCGCGCGACCCTCCACTGGCGCGCCCTGCACGCCTGCGCGTACCCGGCCTGGTGCGCGGCCGTGCTGCACGGCCTCAAGTCCGGCCGGGTCCCGGCGGGTTGGGTGACGGCGTCCTACGGCCTGTGCCTCGTGGCCGTGGCGGCCGCCCTGGTGTTCCGGCTCGTACGGGCCCGCCGCCCGCTGCCGACGGCCCCCGGCGGCGAACAGCCGGTCCGGGCCGCGTCACACGCCCGGACCGGCCCGGCCACCCACCGGGCCGCCCCACCCCCCGCACCGCCCTCGCACGTCTCGCGCGCCTCCTACAGCGGCTCGGGCCGCGCCCGGTGAGCGCCCCGCTCCCGGACGTCCCCGGAGTCCTCACCCTCGGGCCCGCCCGGCTGACGGCGGGCTTCGAGGCGGCGGCGCGGCTGGACCGCAGGACGCACCTGGCCGTGCACGGCACCGCTCCCCAGCTCACCGAGGCGCAGCTCACCTCTCTGGCCGAGACGGTCGCGCTGCGCGGCCGGGGCGGCGCCGCCTTTCCCCTGGCCCGGAAACTGCGGGCCGTGGGCGCCACGGCACGGCGGCGGGGCGCGCGCCCGGCGGTCGTCGTCAACGGGTGCGAGGGCGAGCCCGCCTGCCGCAAGGACTCCGTCCTCCTCGCCCGCGCCCCGCACCTGGTGCTGGACGGTGCCGTCCTGGCCGCCGAGGCGCTCGGCGCCGGCATCCTCGTGGTGGGGGTGACCCGGGCGGCGGCGGAGACGTCCGTCCGTGACGCGCTGGCCGAGCGCGGGCTTTCGGACCGGCGCGGGCGGACCCTGCGCGCCCGGGTGGTGCGCCTCCCGGAGCGCCTGGTCTCCGGCGAGTCCTCCGCCTTGCTGCGGGCCGCCGACGGCGGTCCCCCGCTGCCGCCGGGCCGGCACGGCCGTGCCTCCGACGAAGGTCTGGGCGGTGCCCCGACGCTGCTGTCCAACACCGAGACGTACGCCCAACTCGCCCTCGCCGCCCGCCTGGGCGCGAGCCGCTACGCCGCGGTGGGCACCGCCGCCGAGCCGGGCACCGTGCTGCTCACCGTCTCCGGCGCGGTCCCCGGGCCCCGGGTCGTCGAGGCGCCCGGCGGCGTCCCGCTGGCCCACGTGCTGCGCATGTGCGACGCCGATCCGGCCCCGCAGGGGGTCCTCACCGGCGGCTACCACGGGGCGTGGCTGGACGCGACGACGGCGTCCGGAGCGGTGGTCTCCCACGAGGCCCTCGCGGCGTGCGGCGGGGCCCTGGGCTCGGGGGCGGTGCTGCCGCTGCCGGCGGACACCTGCCCGCTGGGCGAGGTGCTCCGGGTGGCGCACTGGCTGGCCGCGGAGTCGACCGGGCAGTGCGGGCCCTGCCGGCTCGGCCTGCCGACGGTGGCCGGGGCCCTGGCGGACGTGGTCGCCGGCGGCGGCCGGAGCGCCCTGGAGGCCCTGCGGGAGGCGGCGGGGGCCGTACGCGGCCGGGGGGCGTGCGGCCACCCGGACGGTGCGGCGCGCTTCACACTGAGCGCCCTGTCGGCCTTCACCGACGACCTGGCGGCGCACGTCCTGGGCGGCGGCTGCGGCCGCGGCACGGCGGGAGTGCTGCCCCTGCCCGCCGCCGACGCGGCGGCACCGGGCGCCGGAGGGGCGCAGGGCGTCGAGCGGCTGGCCGTGGACTGGACGCTCTGCGAGGGACACGGCCTGTGCGCCGGACTGCTGCCCCAGCTCGTACGCGTCGGGCCGGACGGCTATCCGGCGCTCGCCGACACCGGGGTGCCGGCACACCTGCGGGGGCGCGCCCTGCGGGCCGTTCGCCGTTGCCCGGCCCTCGCCCTGCGGCTCGACAAGGAACGCTGAGGCATCCGTACCGCACGCCGAAACCCCGGTGCGAACACCGGGAAGCGTCCGGGCACACGAAAGAGCGGGCCGTCTGTTTCCAGACGGCCCGCTCATCCACTGTGGAGCTAAGGAGAATTGAACTCCTGACCTCCTGCATGCCATGCAGGCGCTCTACCAACTGAGCTATAGCCCCTTGTTCTGTTTTCCGCCCGGTTTCCCTGGCGACACGGATTACATTACACGGAGCTCCCCCCCATCTGCCAAATCGCTTGCCCGTCGACGCTTGCGACGGGCTTCCACGGGGTAGCGTCGGCCCCCTGTGCCCGATTTGTCGCTCCCGGACCCCGGAGTCGCGCCCCGTGACAGCCCGCCGTGCCACCCTGCTCGCCGCATCGGGTTGCCTGGCTTCGCTCGCCGGCTTCTGGCTGGCCCAGCGCGCGGCGCACGTGTCGATGATCGACCTGCTCGTCTACCGGGCCGAGGGCCGGACCGTGCTCGCCGGAGGCGACCTCTACGCGATGCGCGCCACCCACGCTCGCCTGCCCACGACGTACCCGCCCTTCGCGGCCCTCTTGTTCACCCCCCTGACGATGTTCGATATCGCGCCCCTGCGCACCGGGGTGGCCCTGGCCAACCTCGCGCTGCTGCTTCCGCTCGTCCACCTCTCGCTGCGGCTGATCGGCCGTCCGCCCCGCGCGGCCGAGACGCTGGCCGCCACCGCGCTGTGCGTGTGGTGCGAGCCGGTGTGGACGACCCTGCGCTACGGCCAGGTCAATCTCCTGCTCGTCGTGCTGGTGCTGTGGGACCTGACGCGGGCTCCCGGGCGGGCGGGGTACCGCTGGGCGGGCCTGGGCATCGGCCTCGCGGCGGGCATCAAGCTCACCCCCGCGCTCTTCGTCGTCTACCTGGCCGCCGCCGGGCTCGCGCGCACGGCGGGACCCGGCCCGTGGCTGCGGCAGGCCGCCGTCGCCTGCGCCGCCTTCACCGGTACAGCGGCCGTGGGCGCCCTCGCCCTGCCGTACGACTCCCGCCGCTACTGGACGGACGTGCTCTTCGCCGCGGACCGCGTCGGCCACGCCGAGGACACCGCCAACCAGTCCCTGCGCGGCGTCCTCGCCCGGCTGCTGCACACCGGCGACCCGGGCCTGTGGTGGGCGGCCTGCGCGTCCCTCGTGGCCGTCCTCGGCCTCACCGTCGCGGTCCGGGCGCGGCTGTACGCACCGGAGCCCACGGCCCGCGCCTGGGGCGCGCTCTGCTGCGCGGCGACGGCCCTGCTCGTCAGCCCGGTCTCCTGGTCGCACCACTGGGTGTGGTGCGTGCCCATGGTGCTGCTGCTCGTCACCGAGGCCGCGGCGGCGGCCGCCCCCCTGTGGTGGGCGGCGGCCGCCGCGGGCGGCGCGCTCTTCTGCTCGTACGCGCTGTGGCTGGTCCCGCACGCGTCGGGAGCCCGGCTCGAACTCCGCCAGGGCGGCGGCGGGATGCTCCTGTCGGCCGGCTATCCGGCCGCGGCGGCCGCCTTCCTGGTGCTGGCCGCCGTCAAGGTGCCGGGCCTCAGTGGCCGCCGTGGTGACCGCCACCGGTCCCGTGATGGAACTTCAGGACTTCCGGCGGCATCACCACGAACGGCCGCATCATCCCCATGTCCTCGTGCTCCAGCAGGTGGCAGTGGTACATGAAGCGGCCCTTCGCCCCGTGGAAGCGGCCGATCACGTTGACCATCTGCCCCGGGGGCACCTGGATGACGTCCTTCCAGCCCGCGTCGCCCTCCGACACCGGCACCCGGCCGCCGTGGACCAGCGGCGCGCGCGTACCCCCCAGCGCGATGTCGAACGGGCTGTCCGGGCCCGCCGGGTAGACATCACGGCTGAGCACCTGAAAGTCGATCAGGTGAATGTGCATCGGATGCATGGGGCCACCGAGGTTGAGGAAGCTCCACTGCTCCCAGGCGCCGTGTTCGACCATGAACCCGAGGGTGTCGTCGAAGGTGCGGGCGCCCCGCCGGTACGTCCGCACCCGGCCGTCCGCACCCTTGATCTGGATCACGCCGGCGCCGGGAGGCTGCGTCCCGCCGGACTCGATCCGGCTCATCTCCCACATGCCGGGGTGGGCGTCCCCGGCGGTACCGGGCGGGGTCAGGGCGATCAGCCGGTGCTCGTGCTCGGGCACGGTGTCGTGGGTGAGGCGCCGGAACGAACCGGAGATCACCTGCGGCAGCACGAACGGGTCGCACACCTGCTCGTCCCCCACGCGGAACTGCATGACCTGCGGGTGTGCCACCCCCGGCGCCAGATTGACGAGCCGGATCCGGCGCCCCCGCAGCCGGCCGAAGTCGATCAGCAGATCGATCCGCTCGGCGGGCGCCACGGACAGCGGCGCGTCCAGCGCCACCGGCCGGGGCAGCAGCCCGCCGTCCGTGCCGATCTGCCACGCCGCCCCGCGCACCGCCTCCCCGGTCTCCTCGTCCACCAGCCCGAACAGGAAGGTGCGGGCGTTGGCCGCGTTGAGCAGCCGGAAGCGGTACCACCGCGCGTCGACGTCCAGGTGCGGCCAGATGACGCCGTTGACGAGCGTGTAAGGCCCGGTGAACGGCGGGGTGACGTTCTTGCCGTGCGCGTCCTGCCCGACGACGACCGTCTTGTGGAGCAGGCGTCCGGTCAGCCGGCCGTCCTCGTCCAGGTCGAGGTTGCGGTCCTGGACGATCAGCGGAATCTCGCGGTCACCCTTGGGCAGGCGCAGCGCGTCCTCCTCGTCGTCGCGGACGAGGTACATCCCGGCGAGGCCCGCGAAGACGTTCCACCGGGTGATGTCCATGGCGTGGTCGTGGTACCACCAGGCGACCGCCCGGTGGTCGTTGGGGTATTCGCACAGCTGGCTGTCGCCGGGTGAGACGGCGTTCTCCGACCAGCCGTCGTTGCCGCCCCCGGTGGGAGCGCCGTGCAGGTGGGTCACCGTCCAGGGCGGCAGGGCGGCCACGTCGGCGAGCGGTGCGGCGCCGCTGCGGCCGGGGACGTCGCCCGGCGGTGGCGCGCCCGGTTCCGGCTTCGCCTCCACGGCGGTCACCGGCATGGTGCCGGTGAGGCGGTTGTTCCAGGTGATTCGCAGGCGGCGTCCCCGCCGGACCTCGATGGTCGGTCCGGGGCAGTGGCCGTCGTAGGCCCATACCCGGGTGGGCGGCAGCTGGGAGTGCAGCCGCACCCAGGTGGCCCGCTGGTCGATCTCGATGCCCCGGAGCGCCTCACTGCGGCTGGGCCGCAGGACCGGCGGGATCCGCAGGGCGTCGAGAAAAGGTGTGAGTTCCGCTGCCGCTTCCTGTGCGCGGGCAGGGCTGATCGCTGTCTCGGTCACCAGGTGACCTCCGTCGCTTCCCCCGTGCCGCCGGCCGTTCCCGGCGGCAGCTCTCACACTGAAGGACGCGCTCCCGGAAGGAGGGGGTTGCCGTGGGGGCGAAGAAATCCGGCCGCGCGCGGCTGAGCGGTGCGGCCGCGCCCGAAGGGCACGGGGAACCGCGCGACCAGCCACGGCGTGCCCGCAGATGCTGCGCCCGACTTCCAGCGGAGCGCTCAGGCCGTGGCGAAAGAATAGAACCGCTTCAGCGCGCAGTGCTCGTCCAGCAGCCGGCCGTAGATCGGCTCGCCTTCGAGCTCACGGTAGGTCTCGATCGGGTCGCCTTTTATGATCAGGGCCCGGGCGCACTCCACACACCAGTACTGGTACGCGGAGTTGAGCGGTTCCATGTCGCGGACGATCGGCGTGCCACTGCCGCACCAGTCGCACTTCCGGCTGTGTGCACCCATGGGCAGCCTGTTCCCTCCCCTTCGGTCCCGTCCGCTACCGGCGGTCCGATTCTGCCACGGGAACACGCCAGAAAAGCAACAATCCCGCCTCCCTGTGACAGGGAGACGGGATCGTCCGGATTGTGGAGCTAAGGAGAATTGAACTCCTGACCTCCTGCATGCCATGCAGGCGCTCTACCAACTGAGCTATAGCCCCGCTGCTCTTGGTTCCTCCGGAGGTTTCCCTCCGCGTTCCCCGCGAACAAGAAGAACTTTAGCCTGTGACCTGCCCGGATGTGAAATCGGGCCGCGGGCGCCGCTCAGTCGTCGTCGCCCAGGACCGGTTCGGGCAGCGTCCCGGCGTTGTGCTCCAGCAGCCGCCAGCCGCGGGCGCCCTCGCCCAGCACCGACCAGCAGCAGTTGGTGAGGCCGCCGAGGGACTCCCAGGAGTGCGACTCCAGCTGCAGCAGCCGGCCGATCGTGGTGCGGATGGTGCCGCCGTGGCTGACGACGACGAGGACGCCGTTGTCGGGCAGTTTCTCGGCGTGCGCCAGGACGACCGGGGCGGCCCGGTCGGCGACCTCGGTCTCCAGCTCACCGCCGCCGCGCCGGACGGGCTCGCCGCGCTTCCACGCCGCGTACTGCTCGCCGTGCCGCTCGATGATCTCGTCGTGCGTGAGCCCCTGCCAGGCGCCCGCGTACGTCTCGCGCAGCGCGGCGTCCCGGGAGACCTCCAGGCCCGTGAGGGCCGCCAGCTCCGCGGCGGTCGCCGCGGCCCGGCTCAGGTCGGAGGAGACGATCGCGTCCGGCCGCAGGGCGGCCAGCAGCCGGGCGGCCCGGCGCGCCTGGGCGACACCGGTCCCCGTCAGCTCGATGTCCGTGGTGCCCTGGAAGCGCCGCTCCAGGTTCCACGCGGTCTGGCCGTGTCGCCACAGGACGATGCGGCGGCCCCGGCCCGTCCCGGCGCCCGTGGCGGCGCCGCCCTCGCTGCCGCTCAGCTCAGCTCACCGTCCAGGTCCGCCTCCGCGGCGTGCGTCTTGGCGTGCTCCTCGGCCTTGCCGCGGGTGGCGACGGCGTCGGCGGGCAGCTCGATCTCGGGGCAGTCCTTCCACAGGCGCTCGAGGGCGTAGAAGACGCGCTCCTCGCTGTGCTGCACGTGGACGACGATGTCGACGTAGTCGAGCAGCACCCAGCGGGCGTCGCGGTCGCCCTCACGGCGCACCGGCTTGGCGCCGAGCTCCTTGTTGAGGTGCTCCTCGATCTCGTCGACGATCGACTTGACCTGGCGGTCGTTGGGGGCCGAGGCCAGCAGGAAGGCGTCGGTGATCGACAGTACGTCGCTGACGTCGTAGGCGATGATGTCGTGCGCGAGCTTGTCTGCGGCCGCCTGAGCGGCAGCCTTGATGAGCTCGATGGAGCGGTCCGTGGCGGTCACAAGCCATGCTTTCGATAAAGAGGGTCAGTACGTCTCAAGGGTCTCACGACCCGCCGACACCCCTCCTGACCTTTTTCCTGACCTTTTCCTGTCCTTTTTTCCGTCCTGTGCCCCCGGGCCGCCCGGGACCTGCCAGGGACCGGCCTCAGCCCTTGTAGTCCTTGCCCAGGACCACGGTGACATCCGCGTTCGGGGCGCCCTTCGCCTTCTTCACCGCGCCCGCCGGCAGGCCCAGGGTCTTGGCGACCTCCCCGGCCTCGGCCGCCCGCCCGTCGTCGGCGTAGGTCACCGCCGACGCCGCCTCGGCCGCGCCGGCCGTCCCGGCGTCGACGACGGTGTAGCCGCCGTTGACGAGCGTGACCTGCGCCGCCCCGGAAGCGGTCTTGCCTCCTGTGGCGTTCTTCACGCTCACGCGCGGCGCGGCGTTCTTGTCGGTCTTGTGCACCGTGCCGCCGAGCACATCCTTGACCACGCTGCCGGTCGCCTGTTCGCTCAGCGTCCCGTCCGCCTGCACCGGCAGCGCGGTGGTGACGTACGAGCCCTTCTTCGCCAGCGCCGCCAGGTGCGCCAGCGAAGCCCCGAGCTGCTCGACGGAGAGCGAGGGGTCGGGGATCTGGGCGAGCGACTCCACGGTCCGCGTCGCGGCGGCGGGCTCGCCGGAGACCTTCTTCAGCACCGCCTGCATGACCTGCCCGAAGCGCGCCAGCTGCTTGTCGGGGGCCTCCCCGGCCCCCCGGTGGGTGGCGTAGGCGACGGCCATCTGGCCGCTGAGGTCCTGTGCCGCGCCCCGCCGCACCAGGGGCGTGTCGCCGGTTTTGGCACCGGGGACGTCGGTGTCGGTGTCGACGGCGATCCCGCCGACCAGCTCGACCAGGTTCTCCAGGTACGGGGTGTCCAGCCGCCAGCTGCCCTTGATGTCGGCGCCCAGCAGGGTGTTCAGGGCATCGCGGGTGGCGCCCGTGCCGTCGTCCTGCACGGACTTGCCGAGCGTGGTGGAGCCTCCCCCGTCCTTGCCGACGGCCAGGGTGTTCGGCAGCAGGACCGTGGTGCCCTTGTTCGTGGTCGCGTTGTCGACCAGCAGGGCGGTGGAACTGCCGCCGCCCTTCGTCTGCCGCAGATGGACGACGATCACGTCGCGCTTCTGCGCCCCCGCGGCCACGGCCGGCCCCTTCTTGCCGCCGGAGCCCCCCAGCCACAGGTAGGCACCGAGGCCGCCCAGCGCGAGGACGAGCACCACGGCGAGGGCGATGTAGCGGTTGCGGCCCTTGCGCTTGCGCTCGTCACGCCGCTCGGTGCGGCTCTCGCTGAATTTGAGCCAGTCGATGACGTCCTCGGAGTCCTCGTCCGGCTCCTCGATGAAGGAGAACTGCTCCGTGCGGTACTCCGGCGCGTCCTGCGCCGCCCGCGGCTCCGGCTCCCCGGCGTGCTCCTCGGCCGCGCCCTGCTCCTCGTAGGAGGGCGGGCCCGCCTGCCGGGGGATCCACTCCTGCTGCTGGGCCTGGGCCTGCTGCTGGGGCTCGGGTGCCGTGTACGGGTCGAAGCCGGTGTCGTGGCCCCCGTGGCCGTAGCCGTACCCCTGCTGCGGTACCGGCTGCTGCTGGACGCTCTGGTGCTGCTGTGCGACAGGCTGCACCGGCTGCCCGTACTGGTCGTACACGCGCTCAGGGGCGTCCGGCCGGTACACCGGCTGACCATAGGCGTCGTATCCGTACACCAGGGGTTGCCGCGCGTACGGGTCCTGCGCGTACGGCTCCTGTCGGTCGTTCACCAGTGCCCCTCAAGTGGCCTTCAGTGCCGGTACAGCTTGCGCTTGTCGATGTAGCGCACCACGCCGTCGGGGACGAGGTACCAGACCGGGTCGCCCTGCGCTACGCGCGTGCGGCAGTCGGAGGAGGAGATCGCGAGCGCCGGCACCTCGACGAGCGAGACGCCGCCCTCGGGCAGCCCCGGGTTGGCGAGTATGTGCCCCGGCCTGGTGACGCCGATGAAGTGGGCCAGCGAGAACAGCTCCTCGGTGTCCCGCCAGGTGAGGATCTGCTCCAGCGCGTCGGCGCCGGTGATGAAGAACAGGTCCGCGTCGTCGTTGAGGGAGCGCAGCTCGCGCAGCGTGTCGGTGGTGTACGTCGGCCCGCCGCGGTCGATGTCGATGCGGCTGACCGAGAACTGGGGGTTGGACGCGGTGGCGATCACCGTCATCAGATAGCGGTCCTCGGCCGGCGACACCGTCTTGTGGCTCTTCTGCCACGGCTGTCCGGTCGGTACGAAGACCACCTCGTCCAGGTGGAACCGCGCGGCCACCTCGCTCGCGGCGACCAGGTGGCCGTGGTGGACCGGGTCGAAGGTCCCGCCCATCACGCCGAGCCGCCGCTTCACGGGCCCTGTCTGCTCTCCCATGCGTGCAGACCCTACTGGGCGCGGCACGCGGGCGAACCCTCAGGGACCGGTGCGCGTCAGCGGTCGCGGTTGAAGCGGGTCGTGATCCAGAGCAGGGCCAGCAGGATGAGCAGAGCGGCGCCACCGGTGACGTAGGGGCTGAGGCTCGGGTGGGTGTCCACGTGCTCGCCCTCGGAGGCGAGCGTGACAAGGGCCGTGTGGGCGGAAGCGAAAGCAGTCATCGTCGGCAGGACCTATCCGGGATGGGATCGGGCAGAGATTTCTGCCACATCGTATGCGGGTGCCGGTGGCGCGCTCACGCCGACTCCACGCCTCAGTCGTTCTTGCCGTACCCGCGGAGCAGGAACCAGGCGAGGAGGGCGATGCCCACGACGCCGACGACGATCACCGTGCGGAGCAGCGCGCCGGGCCCCGTGTCGCCCTTGGAGACGGCGAGGAACTCGGTGAACTGGGGGTGTGCGGCCAATGCATTCATGTCGGGCATGTCTCCACGGTAGCCATGTCGGCGGCAGCGCCTAGGGTGGGGTCCGGCAGCCGGGGGACGGGCCACGATCAGCCCATTGAGGGGGTCTTGATGAGCGAGCGCACCAGCGACAGCGCGTCGGGGAACGGTTTCGGAGGGGAGCCCGGCGAAGGCCGGGAGCAGGGGCCCGGCCGGCGGCGGAAGCGGTTCCCGGACATCTCCTCGCGCGCGTACGAGCACCCGGCGGACCGTTCGGCCCTGGTGGCCCTGCGCAAGCTGAGCGGCTTCGACACCGTCTTCAAGGCGCTGAGCGGGCTGCTGCCGGAGCGCAGTCTGCGCCTGCTGTACCTGTCCGATTCGGTGCGGGTCGGCGAGCAGCAGTTCCAGCACCTGCACACCATGCTGCTGGACGCCTGCTACATCCTGGACCTGCCCAGGGTCCCGCCGATGTACGTCACCCAGGACCCGCAGCCGAACGCCATGTGCATCGGTCTGGACGAGCCGGTCATCGTGCTCACCACGGGCCTGGTGGAGCTGCTGGACGAGGAGGAGATGCGGGCGGTCGTCGGCCACGAGGTGGGGCACGCCCTGTCCGGCCACGCGGTCTACCGGACGATCCTGCTGTTCCTCACGAACTTCGCGCTGAAGGTCGCGTGGATCCCGCTGGGCAATGTCGCGGTGATGGCGATCGTGACGGCGCTGCGCGAGTGGTTCCGCAAGTCGGAGCTCTCCGCGGACCGGGCGGGCCTGCTGGTGGGCCAGGACCTGCGGGCGTCGATGCGCGGCCTGATGAAGATCGCGGGCGGCAACCACCTGCACGAGATGAACGTGGACGCGTTCCTCGCCCAGGCCGAGGAGTACGAGGCGGGCGGCGACCTGCGCGACTCCGTGCTGAAGATCATGAACATACTGCCGCGCAGCCACCCGTTCACCACCGTGCGCGCTGCGGAGCTGAAGAAGTGGGCCGGGAGCCGCGAACACCAGCGGATCATGGACGGTCACTACCCGCGCCGCTCCGAGGACAAGGACACCTCGGTGACCGACTCCTTCCGGCAGTCCGCGGGCCACTACGCCGAATCGGTGCGCTCCAGCAAGGACCCGCTGATCGGCCTCGTGCGGGACATCGCGGGCGGTGCGGGCGACCTGGGCGGCCGGCTGCGGGACGTCTTCGGCGGGCGCACGGCCGGCCCGCCGCCGTCCTCCGGCGAGGACGGCCCCGGGGGCGGCTCCAAGGGGCCCGGGAAGGATGCCGGGCCCGACGGGCCGGGAGACGGCCCCCAGCGGCCCTAGAAGGGCCCTGGGCGACGCCCGGGGCCCGGCCCGGTCACCGTCCGCCGGGCGGGCGCGGCTGCGCCCGGTCGGCCATGGCGCCGCACACGGCCACCGCCGGCCCGCCGCCGGTCGCGTACGGATCGGTGCCCTCCGGGCCCTCGGCGCTCGCCTTCTGGCCGGCCAGCAGGGGGCGCAGGTACGCCTCGGCGTCGGCCGAGCAGGATGCGGGGCCCGCCTGCTGCTGGCTCTGCAGAACGATCAGCTGGTGTTCCTGGAGCCCGTCGCGGTCGAAGCGGAAGTGCATGGTCCGGCGGACGGTGAACAGCGACGCGCCCGCCGCGTCCGCCCGGGCGGCCCGGTCTTCGCCCGCGCCCGCGGGGCGCAGGGCGTAGACGAAGGTGTGGTCGGCCGAGACCTCCAGGGTGGAGGTCCCGGTCTCGGCGACGGAGAAGACGCCCTGCGCGCGGACGGGGGTGTCGACGAGGGCCACCTGGGCGGGGTCGAAGCGCACCAGCCAGGCCGTGGCGGCGTGCTGCCCGTCGTCGGCCGGATGGTCGAAGCTGCGGTCGAACTGCTCCAGCTGCGAGGGGTCGAGCAGCAGCCGCACGCTGCGCTGCGCGCCACCGGTGAGCACGGCGGGGTCGAGCGCCGACTTCACCGTGTACTCCTTGGCGGCCGCGAGCGCCGCCATCACCTGGCTCTCGGAGAAGTGCCGGGTGCTGCGCGCGGCGGGCAGGTTGACGCCCTCGACGCCCTCGCGGAACTGCGCCGCCGGACTGTTTTCGAACAGTTGCGCGGCGGTGCCGCCGGGCACCGCCCCCCGGGGCGCCAGGGGCACCAGGGTGCTGCGCATCGGCTCCGCGGCGGGGGCGCCGGGGTCCTGGTAGGGGTGGCGCAGGCCCATGTAGACGGCCGTGCCGAAGGCGAGGGCGATCAGGACCACCAGGACGAGGACCTGGCGGGAGGTGCTGACGCGGGTCCACACCCGGCGGTTGCGCACGGCCAGGGCGTGATCGCCCATGCGCTCGCTGGCGGAGAGCTCCTCCAGCCGGGCAGCCCGCACGAACGATTCGTCGAAGACGACGGATCGGTACTCGTCGTCCCCACTCCCCGGGACACCTTCGGGCGTCCCCTCAGGTGGGTCTCCAGGCCCGTCCATACCTCAAGAGTAGGTCTGCCGGGGGCTCGGTAAACGCGCTGGTACACGACAAGTTGTGACGGGAAATCCCGGTGTCCGGTGCACCTGCCCCGCCGCCGGGCCGCCGGGCCTCAGCGGCGGGGCGCCGCGGAGGCCACCGGGGGCTCCGAATCGGCCGATACCGACGGCAGCACGCCCTGCCGGTCCCCCGCCGGGGCGTCCACCCCGGTGGTCGCGGGCGGGGGATCGGTGCCGGGCCGATTTCCGGAGGAGGCGCTGCGGTAAACGGCGGCGAAGGCGAGCGCCACCACCCCGATGCCCATGAGGACGGCCAGCACCCAGGCCACCGGGCGCTGCCAGCGGGGGCGGCCGCGGTAGGGCCGGCGGGGGGCGCCGTAGCGCCCGTACGGGCCGTAGGCGTCGTCGGGATCGAGGTCGTGGGTGAGGGTGGGCCACTGGCCGGCGCGCCCCGGGTGGTGACCGGTCGCGGCGCCGCCGTAGGCGTCCTCGTAGGGGTCGTCGTAGTCGTACGGATCGTCGTCGGCGGGGCCGCCGCCCGCCCGGGAGCGGGTGGCCTCGGCCTCGGCCCGGGCCTGGGCGGCGGCGAGCATCCGCTCGACCGCGGTCGGTTCGTGGATCGCGGCGGACCGCACGAACTCCTCGTCGAAGACCACGGAGGCGAACGCGTCGTCCGCGTCTCCGTGGCGGTGGCTGTCGGGCTCCTCGCCGTCCGGGAACGGCTGGCCCCCCACATCGTCCGGCACCCGACCAGCGTAGCCCCGAACCGGTCAATCCGCGCAGCCGCTAAGGGAATTCAGCTCCCGGCCGGACCGCCCCCGCGCACGTGCCCGTCGCCGGTGACGATGTACTTCGTCGAGGTCAGCTCCGGCAGGCCCATCGGGCCGCGCGCGTGCAGCTTCTGCGTCGAGATGCCGATCTCGGCACCGAATCCGAACTGGCTGCCGTCGGTGAACCGCGTGGACGCGTTGACCGCGACGGTCGTGGAGTCCACCAGCTGGGTGAAGCGGCGGGCCGCCGCCTGCGAGGTGGTGACGATCGCCTCGGTGTGCCCGGACGTCCACAGCCGGATGTGGCGCACGGCGGCGTCCAGGGAGTCCACCACGGCGGCCGCGATGTCGTAGGAGAGGTACTCCGTCTCCCAGTCCTCGACGGTCGCCTCGACGACCGTCGCCGGGCCGCCCTCGGCCAGCTCCAGCACGCGCTCGCACCCGTGCACCGTCACGCCCTCGCGCGCCAGCGCGGCCAGGGCCCGCGGCAGGAACTCCGCGGCGATGTCCTGGTGCACCAGGAGGGTCTCGGCGGCGTTGCAGACGCTCGGTCGCTGCGCCTTGGAGTTGACGAGGATCTCCACGGCCATGTCGATGTCGGCCTCGGCGTCGACGTACACGTGGCAGTTGCCCGTACCGGTCTCGATGACCGGCACGGTGGACTCCTCGACGACGGTGCGGATCAGCGAGGCGCCGCCGCGCGGGATCAGCACGTCGACCATGCCGCGGGCCCGCATCAACTCCCGTACCGATTCCCGGCTCTCGCCCGGCACGAGCTGCACCGCGTCGGCGGGCAGGCCGGCGCCGCCGACGGCGTCACGCACCACCCGCACCAGGGCGGTGTTCGAGGCGTAGGCGGAGGAAGAGCCGCGCAGCAGCACGGCGTTGCCGGACTTCAGGCACAGGGCGGCCGCGTCCACCGTCACGTTCGGCCGGGCCTCGTAGATGATGCCGACGACGCCGAGCGGCACCCGCACCTGACGCAGGTCGATGCCGTTGGGCAGGGTGGAGCCGCGCACGACCTCGCCGACGGGGTCCGGCAGGGCCACCACGTCCCGGACGTCCTTGGCGATGGCCCGCACCCGCTCGGGGGTGAGCGTCAGCCGGTCGATGACCGTCTCGCTCGTCCCGGCGGCCCGGGCCTTGGCGACGTCCTCGGCATTGGCCTCGACGATTTCCCTGGTGCGGACCTCCAGCGCGTCGGCGATCGCCAGCAGCGCCTCGTCCTTGGCCGAGCGTGGCAGTGGCGCGAGGTCGGCCGCCGCGGCACGGGCCCGGTAGGCCGCGCGCAGCACCGGGGACTGCGGCATGGGGTCGGCGAGGGGGGAGGGGAAAACGCTGCTCATGGCCCGCAGCCTAGCCCCGGCGCGCGCCTCGGCCACACGCGTTCCGCACTGCGGGACGGCGGGAGGCGCCAGGCGGACACACGGGGGCCGCCTCGCCGGCCTCCCGTGAGCGGCGGCCGGGTCTCAGAAGGGGTGTACCCCCACCGGAGTGGCCGGCAGCGGGCCGTAGCCCTCCGCGATGCGCTGGTGATAGGTCTCCCGGTCGATGACCTCCAGGCCGACGATCTCCCACGGAGGGAGCCGGGCCGACGACCGGTGCTCACCCCACAGCCGCAGCGCCACCGCCGCCGCGTCGTGGAGATCACGCGCCTCTTCCCAGTAGCGGATCTCGGCGTGGTCCCCGGCGTAGCGGCTCGTCAGCAGAAAAGGATGATCGTGCGCCAGTTGTTCGAGGGCCCGCCGGACCTCAGCGAGCGGCGCCTCGGCGCCCGAGACGCTCAGGGTGATGTGCCACAGCCGGGACACCTCGCCCCGGTCCGCCACCGGCGCGGCCTCGGTCCGCTCCGGCACCCCCGGCTCGCCCGCCTCGTCCGTCTCCTTGGTCCCCCCTCGCGTGCCGACGCTGGTCAGTGTGCGCTCCGCCGTCCCTCGGGGCAGCGCCCCTGGGCGCCCTCGTCTCACCGGCGGCCTCCTGTTGATCGCTGCTCCGCGCGCGGGCGGCGGAGCCGTGTGGTGCGCTCTCCGGCGGCGTCCCGCGCCGGGCCGGGACCCGGCCCCTGCGCCGGGCCTGTCCCCGCGCCGGCCCGGGCCGCTCCGCGCCGTCCCCACCGGCCTGCGCCGGCGCGGGCCCGGCTGCGGAGTGCCCCGGCCGGTCCAGGTCGGTGCCCCGGGGACCGCCCGCGCGCGACGGCCCCCGCATCAAAGTTGACCAGTCCGGGCGCGGCCGCGTGACGGTTTTCCGGAAGGTCCCCATGGAAAGGCTGGACTTACTTGCGCATCTCGCCCCGGCTGACGCCCGTCAGCGGTGCAGCACGACCAGATCGTCCCGGTGCACAACCTCGCGCTCGTAGCCGGGGCCCAGCTCGCGGGCCAGGTCGCGGGTGGAGCGGCCGAGCAGCTGCGGGATCTCGCCCGCGTCGAAGGCCACCAGGCCCCGGGCCACGGCCCGCCCCTGCCGGTCCCGCAGCTCGACGGGGTCGCCCGCGGTGAATTCGCCCTCGACCGCCGCGATGCCCGCCGGCAGCAGGGAGCCGGTCCCCTCCACGACGGCCCGCACCGCGCCGTCGTCCAGGGTCAGGGCGCCGCGCGGCGCGGAGGCGTGGGCGAGCCACAGCAGCCGGTCCGCGGAACGGCGCCCGGTGCGGTGGAAGAACGTGCCGGTGGGGCGCCCGGCCAGGGCGTCCGCCGCCTGGCTGGCCGAGGTCAGCACGACCGGGATGCCGGCCGCGGCCGCGATCCGGGCGGCCTCGACCTTGGTGACCATGCCGCCGGTGCCCACGCCCGCCTTGCCGGCGCTGCCGATGGACACGCCCTCCAGGTCCCCGGGGCCGGTGACCTCCGCGATCCGGGAGGTGCCGGGGATGCTGGGGTCGCCGTCGTACAGACCGTCGACGTCCGACAGGAGGATCAGCAGGTCGGCTCGGACCAGGTGGGCGACGAGGGCCGCCAGCCGGTCGTTGTCGCCGAACCGGATCTCGTCCGTGGCCACCGTGTCGTTCTCGTTGACGACCGGGACCGCGCCCATGGCCAGCAGCTGGTCCAGCGTCCGGTAGGCGTTGCGGTAGTGCGCGCGGCGGCTGGTGTCGTCCGTCGTCAGCAGCACCTGCCCGACGCGCCGCCCGTAGCGCGCGAAGGACGCGGTGTAGCGGGCGACCAGCAGGCCCTGGCCGACGCTGGCGGCGGCCTGCTGGCGGGCCAGGTCGCGCGGGCGCCGGTCCAGGCCGAGCGGCGCCAGCCCGGCGGCGATGGCGCCGGAGGAGACCAGCACGATCTCCCGCTGCCCGCCGGCCTTGGCCAGCGTGTCGACCAGCGCGTCAACCCGGTCGGCGTCCAGCCCCCCGCCCGCGGTGGTGAGGGAGGACGACCCGACCTTGACCACGATCCTGCGGGCGCCCGTCACCTCCGCGCGCGCGGCCGCGGCTGCCCCGGTGCTGTCCCCTGCCCCTGTCACGTACGTACACCTCTGTGATCGCCGGTCGTCTGCCTGGTCCGGACCGCAAATCTACCGTCTGGCGATTGTGGTCGTTCGGCCCTGTTTTGCGGTGGTTGCCGTCATGGAAGATTGCTCCCGGGCCAGCCGCCGTCATACGGTCGGTAGTCGACCGTCGTCCACTACGGTCCCACCCCCTCGTCCTTCTCTCGTCCTCCTGCCAGGAGCCCGCCCCGTGCCCTCTGCCGGAACAGCCTCCCGCCGAGTCGTACAGCTCGCGGCGCTGCTCGCGATGCTGGTGTTCTTCGCCACTCAGCTCGTCGGAGCACTGCTGCCGAACGTGCCGCTCTTGATCACCGCCTCGGCGGCCGGCCTCGCGCTCGACCTCTACCTGCAGCACCGCGACCCCGGTCTCGTCGCCGTGCTCGGCAAGATCCGCTTCGATGTCATGGTGCGGCAGCTGCTGCGCGACATGCTGCTCCTGGTCGGGCTGCTGCGACTGCACGGCGACGGCTCGCTCGGCGACTACGCGCCGGCCTTCGTGGGGCTGGTGCTCTTCTACGCCGCCCACCTCGCGTGCCAGGCCACCGCGATCCTGGTGCGGCGCAGCCGCACCCTGCCGTTCCTGACCCGGAACATCGATGCCTCGGGCCTGCACCTGACCGCCGCCCCGCCGCGCCTCCTGGCCCGCCAGCACGGCCGCCGGCTGCTGCGCTTCGCCATCCCCGCCACGGCGGGCATGCTCGTCACCGCGGCCACCGAGAAGCCCCTGTGGGGCGAGCTCGGCGTGGGCCTCGCCCTCGTCCTCGCCCTCGTCGGCACCGGGTACCTCGCGAGCTGGCTGCGCCCCAAGAAGCGCATCGCCAACGAGGCGCAGGCCCTGGAGTGGCTGGACCGCTGGCTGGCCGGCTACCAGCCGACCGTCGGCATGTACTTCTCCGGCGGGACGAGCTCGGCCTACCAGGCCAACATGTGGCTCTCCACCCTCGCCGAGCTCGACGGCAACCCGATCATCGTGCTCCGCGAGCGCTTCATGGTGCAGAAGATCGACGCCACGGACGTGCCCATCGTGTGCATCCCCAAGGTCGTGCACCTGATGGCGCTGGAGAAGTCCTCGCTGAAGATGATGCTGCACCCCGCGAACTCCGGTAAGACCTCGCAGGTCCTGCGCATGCCGTCGATCAAGCACGCCTTCACCAACCACGGCGAGAGCGACAAGCTCTCCAGCTGCAACCCCTACTCCAAGGCGTACGACGAGATCTGGGTCGCCGGTCCCGCCGCCCGCGAGCGCTACCAGCTCGCCGACATCGGCGTCGACGACCGCGACGTCGTCGAGGTCGGCCGGCCGCAGCTCGCCCCGATCCGGCCGTTCCAGGGCGCGCCGGCCGGGGAGTACACCACGGTCCTGTACGCGCCGACGTGGGAGGGCTGGGACGGCCAGCCCGGCAACACCTCGGTGATGCTCGCCGGCGAGAACATCGTGCGCGCGCTGCTCGCCGACCCCAAGGTCCGGCTGCTGTACAAGCCGCACCCCATGACGGGCTCCGTCGACCCGCGCGCGGGCCTCGCCAACGAGCGCATCCAGGCCATGATCCGCGAGGCCAACACCAAGCGCTCCGGTGCCCGGCCCGGCCCGGAGGCCGCCGCGGAGCTCGCGCGCCGCACGGCCGAGCTGGACCGGCTCACCACCAGCACCTTCCGGGACAGCGCCGACGAGGTCGAGCGGATGCTGCTGCAGGGCACCCCGGAGAAGGGCCGCGCCGCGACCGTCGAGGCCGCCATGATCGCCTGGGAGACCGCGTTCTGGGCGTCGCTGCCTGTCTGGGAGCACCAGATCATCACGGCCGCCCGCCCGGCGCTGTACACCTGCTTCAACGAATCGGACCTGCTGATCAGCGATGTCTCCAGCGTGGTCTCCGACTACCTGATCAGTGAGAAGCCGTACGCGGTGGCCAACACCAGCGGCATGGCCGAGGACGAGTTCCGCGCGGTCTTCCCGACCGTCAGCGCGGCCACCATCCTCACCCCCGGGGCGGAGGGCGTCCCGGCGCTCCTCGCGGCCGTGCGCAGCCCCGGCGAGGACGCCCTGGCGGCGGCCCGCGCGGAGCTCAAGGTCCAGCTGCTGGGCCCCTCGGACCCGCCGTCGCTGGTCCGCTTCAACCAGGCGGCCCTGGCACTGGCCGCCGAGGCCGACGCCCGCCGGGCGCGGATGGAGGCCCGGGCGGCCTCCGACATCCCGGGCCAGCGCGAGGCCGACGAGACGGCCGCCGTCTGACGGCGACCTGCTCTGCACTACGGGGAAGGCCCCGGGAGGATCTCCTCCCGGGGCCTTCCCCGTAGGCGCGCCCGGTGCCGGGGCCCTCGCGGGCGGCACGCACGGGGGCGGTGCTCGCGCGGCCGGGGCGGTGCTCGTGCCCCGGGCCGTCACAGCCGCCCGGGCCCGGCGGCGGGCCGACGGCGCCCGGAGCCACCGCCCTGGCCACCACAACGGCCCCGGCGGCGGGTCCGGCGGCGGGTCCGGCGGCGGGTCCGGCGGCGCGAACGCCCCACCCGGCCGCCTCCGGCCGGCAGACCCGCTCCGCCCCGGCCCGGTGTGCCTCGTGCGCCGCGACCATCGAAGCGGTCCTGTCGAAGCGGTCCCGGCGGCCCCGGTCCAGCCTCGAACCCGGCGGCCACCGGCTCCGCACCACGGCCCCCAGAACGCCCCAGCGGCGGCGTGACGCCGCGAACGCCCCCACCCGACCCCCGGGGGCTGCCCGACGCCCCGGAAGCGCCTCTAAGGGCCCTCAGGGCCTCACCGCATGCGAACGGGCCGCACCCCCAAGGGGTACGGCCCGTCTCTCAAGAACCCTCAGCCGCTCAGAACGGCTTGAAGTCGCGGAACTCCTGGTCGACCTCGTCGCGCTCGGCGTCGCGGTCCCGGCGGCGGACCGCCGCGGGGCGCGGGGCGTCCAGGCGGTGGTCCTCGCCGCGGCGGCCGAGCATCTCCGCGCCGGCCATCATCGTGGGCTCCCAGTCGAAGACGACCGCGTTGTCCTCGCTGCCGATCGCGACGCCGTCACCCGTGCGGGCACCGGCCTTCATCAGCTGCTCCTCGACACCGAGGCGGTTGAGGCGGTCCGCCAGGTAGCCGACGGCCTCGTCGTTGCTGAAGTCGGTCTGGCGCACCCAGCGCTCCGGCTTCTCGCCGCGCACCCGGTAGATGCCGTCCTCCTCCAGCGTGACCGTGAAGCCCGCGTCGTCCACGGCCTTCGGGCGGATGACGATGCGGGTCGCCTCCTCCTTCGGCTTGGCCGCGCGCGCCGCGCCGATGATGCCGGCCAGCGCGAAGGAGAGCTCCTTCAGGCCCGTACGGGCCACGGCGGACACCTCGAACACCTGGTAGCCGCGCGCCTCCAGATCCGGGCGGATCATGTCGGCGAGGTCCTGGCCGTCCGGGATGTCGATCTTGTTGAGGACGACGAGGCGCGGCCGGTCGTCGAGACCGCCGTACTGCGCCAGCTCGGCCTCGATGACGTCCAGGTCGGAGACCGGGTCGCGGTCCGACTCCAGGGTCGCCGTGTCCAGGACGTGCACGAGCACCGAGCAGCGCTCGACGTGCCGCAGGAACTCCAGGCCGAGGCCCTTGCCCTGGCTGGCGCCCGGGATCAGACCGGGGACGTCCGCGATGGTGTAGACGGTCGAACCGGCCGTCACCACGCCCAGGTTCGGGACCAGCGTCGTGAACGGGTAGTCCGCGATCTTCGGCTTGGCGGCGGAGAGCACCGAGATCAGCGAGGACTTGCCCGCGCTCGGGTAGCCGACCAGCGCCACGTCGGCGACGGTCTTGAGCTCCATGACGATGTCACGGGCCTCGCCCGGCTCGCCGAGCAGCGCGAAGCCGGGCGCCTTGCGGCGTGCCGAGGCCAGCGCCGCGTTGCCGAGGCCGCCGCGGCCGCCCTGGCCGGCGATGAAGGTGGTGCCCTGGCCGACGAGGTCGGCGAGGACGTTGCCCTGCTTGTCCAGGACGACGGTGCCGTCCGGCACGGGCAGGATCAGGTCCTGGCCGTCCTTGCCGGAACGGTTGTCACCGGCACCGGGCGCACCGTTGGTGGCCTTGCGGTGCGGGCTGTGGTGGTAGTCGAGGAGCGTGGTGACCGACTGGTCGACGACCAGGATCACATCGCCGCCACGGCCGCCGTTGCCACCGTCCGGGCCGCCGAGCGGCTTGAACTTCTCACGGTGAACGGAGGCGCAGCCATGGCCTCCGTTACCCGCGGCGACGTGCAGCTCGACGCGGTCCACGAAGGTGGTCATTGCGGTGCCTCCTGAGGAATACGGGGATGTTTCTTACTCAACACGCCGAGGGCGGACCGGCTTCCCCGTCACCGGAAAAAGCTGGCCCGCCCTCGGAAAGATGCTGTGTCGTGCCGAACTGCTGATTACTCAGCGACCGGAACGATGTTCACGACCTTGCGGCCACGGTGGGTGCCGAACTGCACCGCGCCGGGGAGCAGGGCGAACAGGGTGTCGTCGCCACCGCGACCGACGCCCGCGCCCGGGTGGAAGTGGGTGCCGCGCTGGCGGACCAGGATCTCACCGGCGAGGACGGTCTGACCGCCGAAGCGCTTGACGCCGAGCCGCTGAGCGTTGGAGTCGCGACCGTTCCGAGTGGACGATGCGCCCTTCTTGTGTGCCATGTCTCCTCAGTCCCTTACTTCGCAGCCGTGGGGATGCCGGTGACCTTGATCGCCGTGTACTGCTGGCGGTGACCAATGCGCTTGCGGTAGCCGGTCTTGTTCTTGTACTTCAGGATGTCGATCTTGGCACCCTTGTGGTGGTCCACGATCTCGGCCTGGACCTTGATCCCGGCCAGCACCCACGGGTCGCTGGTGACGGACTCGCCGTCGACCACGAGCAGCGTGGAGAGCTCGACGGAGTCGCCCACCTTGCCGTCGGAAATCTTGTCAACCTCGACGATGTCGCCGACAGCAACCTTGTGCTGGCGACCACCGCTACGCACAACTGCGTACACGCGGATCTCACTCTCTCGCTGGTAATCGGGACCTCTGATGCCAGCCGCTCGCACGGGCGTGAACCTGTGACTGTCCGAGTGGACGAGCGGCCTCTCCCGGAAAACTCCGGAAGGGATGTGCTCAGGGGTTGGCGTACAGACGCCGAAGGACAAGGTTACGGGGCCCTGTCCTGGGGGTCAAACCGGTCCCCTCGCCGGTGCGGCCCCACCGAGGAGGGGCCGTCCGGCCTGGTCACCCGGCCACGGAGAACCGCGGCCGGGCGGGGCCGGTCCGCTCACGGGACGCCGGGAGACGCTCACGTCTCCCGGCATCCGCTGCGCGGACCCGCCCCTTGCCAGGGGTGTGGCTCAGTCCTCGGCGGAGGAGGCGGCCGCGGCCGTCTTCTTCGCCGTCTTCTTCGCCGGTGCCTTCTTGGCCGCCGTCTTGGTGGCGGTCTTCTTGGCGGTGGTGGCCTTCTTGGCGGTCGTCGTCTTCTTGGCCGCCGTCTTCTTCGCCGCGGTGGCCTTCTTCGCCGGTGCCTTCTTGGCGGCCGTCTTACGGGCCGTCTTCTTGGCCGGAGCCGCGGACTCGTCCTCAGCTGCCTCGGGGACCTCGGCGGCCTCGGCGGCCTCGGCGGCCTCCGTGGTCACCTCGGGCTCCCCGGGCTCCTCGGCCGGTGCGGACACCGGCTCCGGCGCGGCGGGGCTGCTGACGACCACCACGGCCGCGTCCTCGGCCGACGTGGGCGACCCCGCCGGGGCGGAAGCCCGGCGGACCACACGGCGGCGCGTACGGGCGGGGGCGGCGGCCGGAGCGGCCTCCACCGGAGCCTCGGCCACCACGGGCTCGGCCTTCGGCTCCTCGGCCACCACGGTCACCGGCTCGGCCGGCTGAACGGGCTCGGCGGCCTCGACCACGGGCGCGGCCGACGGAACGACGGTCTCCGGCTCGGCGGCCCGCGGCGCACCCGCCGGGGCGGTCACCTTGCGGGTCGCCCGGCGGCGCGTACGGCCGCCGCGGCCACCGGCCGCGGCACGGGCCTCGGCCGGGCTGCCGAACCACTCCTCGTCCCCGCCGACCGACGGCTGCAGCTCGGCCTCGGTCACCGCGACGGGCTCCAGCTCGGGCAGCTCCGGAGCCTCCTCGGCCACGGCGGCCGGGGCGGTCTCCTCCTCGGCCTGCGCGGCCTCGATCACGTACTCGTCGTGGTCGTGCTGCGGGGCGCCGGACTTGCCCTTCTTCTTGCCGCGCTTGCCGCCGCCACCGCCGCCGATGGACGTCGGCTGATCCATGTGGACGATCACGCCGCGGCCGTTGCAGTGCACGCACGGCTCGGAGAAGGACTCCAGCAGGCCCTGGCCGACCCGCTTGCGGGTCATCTGGACCAGACCCAGCGAGGTCACCTCGGCGACCTGGTGCTTGGTGCGGTCCCGGCCCAGGCACTCCAGCAGGCGCCGCAGCACCAGGTCCCGGTTGGCCTCCAGCACCATGTCGATGAAGTCGATCACCACGATGCCGCCGAGGTCGCGCAGCCGCAGCTGGCGCACGATCTCCTCGGCCGCCTCAAGGTTGTTCTTGGTGACCGTCTCCTCCAGGTTGCCGCCCTGGCCGGTGAACTTGCCGGTGTTGACGTCGACGACGATCATCGCCTCGGTCCGGTCGATGACGAGCGAACCGCCGCTCGGCAGCCAGACCTTGCGGTCCAGCGCCTTCATCAGCTGCTCGTCGATCCGGTACGTGGCGAAGACGTCGACGTCCGACGTCCACTTCTGCAGCCGGTCGGTGAGGTCCGGGGCGACGTGCGAGACGTAGCCGTGGATGGTCTCCCAGGCGCCGTCACCGCTGACGATGACCTTGGAGAAGTCCTCGTTGAAGATGTCGCGCACGACGCGGACGGTCATGTCCGGCTCGCCGTACAGCAGGGTCGGGGCGTTGCCGCTCTTGGCCCGCTGCTGGATCTCCTCCCACTGCGCCTGCAGGCGCTGCACGTCACGCGCCAGCTCGTCCTCGCTCGCGCCCTCCGCGGCGGTACGGACGATGACGCCCGCGTCCTCGGGGACGATCTTCTTGAGGATCTGCTTCAGACGCGCCCGCTCGGTGTCGGGCAGCTTCCGGCTGATGCCGGTCATCGACCCCTCGGGCACGTACACCAGGTAGCGCCCCGGGAGGGAGACCTGGCTGGTCAGCCGGGCGCCCTTGTGACCGATCGGGTCCTTGGTGACCTGGACGAGCACGGACTGGCCGGACTTCAGCGCCGTCTCGATGCGGCGCGGGCCGTTGCCCATGCCGAGCGCCTCGAAGTTGACCTCACCGGCGTACAGGACGGCGTTGCGGCCCTTGCCGATGTCGACGAACGCGGCCTCCATCGACGGCAGGACGTTCTGGACCTTGCCCAGGTAGACGTTGCCGACGTAGCTGGTGGCCTGTTCCTTGTTGACGAAGTGCTCGACGAGGACGTTGTCCTCCAGCACCCCGATCTGCGTGCGCTCGCCGCTCTGGCGTACGACCATGACGCGCTCGACGGCCTCGCGGCGGGCCAGGAACTCGGCCTCCGTGATGATCGGCACCCGGCGGCGGCCCTGCTCACGGCCCTCACGGCGGCGCTGCTTCTTCGCCTCCATGCGGGTGGAGCCCTTGATGGACTGCACCTCGTCGAAGCCGGTGCCCGGCTCGCGCTCCTCGCGCTTGCGGGGCTCGCGGACCTTGACGACCGTGCGCTCCGGGTCGTCACCGCCCGCCTCGACCTCACCGCCGTCGCCACTGCGGCGACGGCGCCGGCGGCGCCGGCGGCTGCTGGAGGAGCCGCCCGGCTCGTCGCCGTAGCCCTCCTCCGCCTCGTCCTCGGCCTCGGCCTCGGCGTCCTGCTCGGCCTCGGCCTGCTCCTCGTCCACGGACTCGCCCTCGGCGTCACCGCTCTCGCCCCGGCGGCGGCGACGGCCGCCCCGGCGACGGCGGCGGGACGGGCGGTCGCCCGACTCCTCGTCGTCCTGCGCGGCACCCTCGGCCTGCGCGTCCTCGGCCGGCTCCGCGAGCTCCTCGGCCTCCGCCACGGCGGGGGCGCTCTCCTCCGCCACGGGCTGCTCGGCCTCGGCGGTCTCGGCGGCCTCGCCACGGCGACGGCGGCGACGGCGGTTGCCGGAAGCGGCGGGCTGCGAGGCCTCGGCGACCGGCTGCGGCTCCTCCTCGGGCTGCTCGTCCTCCACGAGGGCGGCGGCCGCGGTCTCCGGCGTCTGGAACATGGGCTCGGTGAAGACCGGCGCCTGGAAGACGGCGGTCGGCGGGCGCACGGCACGGCGGCGGCCGCGCGCGGGGGCGGCGGTCTCGGCGGCGGCCGGCTCGGCCTCGCCGGAGGCGGCCTGACGGGCGCGGCTCTCGGCCTTGGCGGCGTCGAGGGCCGCGGCGGCGGCCTCGGCGTCACCGCTGGCGACCCGGCGGCGCGACCGCCCCTTGGCGGCGGTGGCCGGCTCGGTCTCGGCGGCCGGCTCGGCGTCGGTGGCGCGGCGGCGGGACCGGCGGCCACGCGGCTCGGCGGCGGGCGCCTGCTCCTCGGCGGCGGCCTCGGCGGTCTCGGCGGGCGCGGGGGCCTCCGTGACCTCGGCGGTCTGCGGGGCACCCGCCGGGGCGGTGGCCTTGCGGGTGGCACGACGACGGGCACGCGGCGCAGGGGCGGCCGGAGCCTCCTCGACGTCGTCCTCGACCGGCGCGGAGCTCTCGACGGCCTCGGGGGCCGGGGTGGGCTCCACGACGCTCTCCGCGGTCTGCGGGGCACCCGCCGGAGCGGTGGCCTTGCGGGTGGCACGACGACGGGCACGCGGCGCAGGGGCGGCCGGAGCCTCCTCGATGTCCTCGGCGGCCTCGGCGGCCTCGGCGGCCTCGACGACGTCGGCCACCGGGGCCGGGGCGGGCGTGGCGACGGTTTCCGCGGCCTGCGGGGCGCCCTCGGGCGCGGCGGCCTTGCGGGTGGCGCGGCGGCGCGTACGGGCCGGCTTGGCGTCCTCGGCCTGGACGGCCTGGACGGCCTCGACGGGCTCGGGGGCCTGGGCGACCGGCGCCTCTTCGGCGGCCGGTTCGGCGGCACGGGCGGCGGCCGCGGGTGCCGCCGTCTTGCGCGTGGCACGGCGGCGGGGGCGCGCCGGGGTGGCCGGGGCCTCCGTGCCGGTGCTTACGGCTTCGGCGGCGGGGGCTTCCGCGGCGGGGGCCGGGGCCGGCTGGTCGGCGGTGGTGCCGGCCGTCACGGCGGGCTGCGCGGCGTCGGTGCCCGCGGTCGGCGGGCCCGCCGGGCGGGACGCCGCACGGCGGCGCCGGCGCGGCGGCAGCGTGTCCCCAGGACCGCTGTCGGAGTTGTTGGTGGGCTCAATGGGTTCGAGCATGCGGGCGGTTCTCCCGTCACGCTCCCGGGCGCCGCGCCTTGATCCGGCCCGGCGGTCCGCGTGATGTGCGCGGTCTGCCGTCCGGGGCGCGGTCGCCGCACGGGAGCTGTCGTCTCGCTCGCCGGCCCCGGAATATCGGTACCGGCGAAAGTCTCCTGGTCAGTGCGCCTGCCGGGCCCCGGGTGGCTCCCGTGTGGATCGGCGGCGCGGTGACGGCCGTCCTACGCGGGACCTTCCGGCACCTGCGCGGCACCGGCGCTCGGTCCGGCGGCCGTGATGGATGCGGCCGGGGAAGCGTCGCGGTCGGGCGCGAGCGGGTCGGTCACCGTGCCGGACTCCTCATCGAGCAGCCCCTGCGCCAGCCTGGTCACCGCAGCGGGGACCGGCGGCGCCAGGTCGGCCGTAGCGCGGAGACCGGACAGGACGTCGTCGGGTCGAACGGCAGGTGTCAAGTGCCGAACAACCAGCCGCAGTATCGCACAGGCACCGACGCCGGGCCTATCGGCCGGACCGTCGAGCGCCTCGAGTCGGGCGACGGCGCCGCGCGTGTCGAACGTCCGCATGCCGTTTTTCGTACGCCGCTGGACCTCGACGGTCTCCGCGGCGAGGAACGCCGCGACGGCCCGTTCGGCGTCCGCGACCTCGACGCCGTCGAGCCGCATCTCCCACAGGGAAGCCTGCAGCCGGTCGGCGAACGAGGAGGTGTGCGCCTCCACCGCGTCCGTGATGTCGAGCCCGTCGGGCAGCGACTCGTCGAGGAGCTCTCGCAGCTGCTGCGGGTCACGAACCTCGGCGAGCTGGATCTCGAGGAACTCGGCCTCGCTGCCCGTTCCGGTGGGTGCGGCATTGGCGTACGACACCTTGGGGTGCGGGGTGAAGCCCGCCGAGTACGCCATCGGCACCTCGGCCCGGCGCAGGGCCCGCTCGAAGGCGCGCTGGAAATCACGGTGGCTGGTGAACCGAAGGCGGCCGCGCTTGGTGTAGCGCAGACGAATGCGCTGCACCACGGGCGCGGGCGGCGGGCCTTCGGGCTGTCGCTTGCCCAGTGTTCTGTCCTTCGTGAGTGCGGTCGTACTGCTACCTAGAGTACGTGCCTCACGCGGGAGCGCGCCCCGGTGGGTCTTGAGGATGCACCACCGCTGCGCGGCGGTGTCCTCAAACGCCGGACAGGCTTTTCAGCCTGTCCGGCGTTTGAGGACGCGCCCGCAGGGCGCTCGTTACTTCACTGTGAGCGGCAGCAGCTTCTTGCCCGTCGGGCCGATCTGGATGGAGGTGTCCATCTGCGGACACACGCCGCAATCGAAGCACGGCGTCCAGCGGCAGTCCTCGACCTCGGTCTCGTCGAGGGCGTCCTGCCAGTCCTCCCAGAGCCAGTCCTTGTCCAGGCCGGAGTCCAGGTGGTCCCAGGGCAGGACCTCCTCGTACGTGCGCTCGCGCGTCGTGTACCAGGCCACGTCGACGCCCTGCTGCGGCAGCGTCTGCTCGGCGCACTTGATCCAGCGGTCGTAGCTGAAGTGCTCGCGCCAGCCGTCGAAGCGGCCGCCGGACTCGTAGACGGCCCGGATGACGGCGCCCACGCGGCGGTCACCGCGCGAGAGGAGGCCCTCGATGATGCCCGGCTTGCCGTCGTGGTAGCGGAAGCCGATCGAGCGGCCGTACTTCTTGTCGCCGCGGATCTTGTCGCGGAGCTTGGCCAGGCGGGCGTCGGTCTCCTCGGCGGAGAGCTGCGGCGCCCACTGGAACGGCGTGTGCGGCTTGGGCACGAAACCGCCGATGGAGACGGTGCAGCGGATGTCGTTCTGCCCGGAGACCTTGCGGCCCTCGGCGATGACGTTGACGGCCATGTCACCGATCTGGAGGACGTCCTCGTCGGTCTCCGTCGGCAGGCCGCACATGAAGTACAGCTTCACCTGGCGCCAGCCGTTGCCGTACGCGGTGGAGACCGTACGGATCAGGTCCTCCTCCGAGACCATCTTGTTGATGACCTTGCGCATGCGCTCGGAGCCGCCCTCGGGGGCGAAGGTGAGGCCGGACCGGCGGCCGTTGCGGGTGAGCTCGTTCGCGAGGTCGACGTTGAAGGCGTCCACGCGGGTCGACGGCAGGGAGAGGCCGATCTTGTCCTCGGTGTACCGGTCGGCGAGGCCCTTGGCGATGTCACCGATCTCGGTGTGGTCCGCGGAGGACAGCGACAGCAGGCCGACCTCCTCGAAGCCGGTCGCCTTGAGACCGCGTTCCACCATCTCGCCGATGCCGGTGATGCTTCGCTCCCGCACGGGGCGCGTGATCATGCCGGCCTGGCAGAAACGGCAGCCGCGGGTGCAGCCGCGGAAGATCTCCACGGACATGCGCTCGTGGACGGTCTCGGCGAGCGGGACCAGGGGCTGCTTGGGGTAGGGCCACTCGTCGAGGTCCATGACGGTGTGCTTGGAGACCCGCCACGGCACGCCCGACCGGTTGGGCACGACACGGGCGATCCGGCCGTCGGCCAGGTACTCCACGTCGTAGAACCGCGGGACGTAGACGCTGCCGGTCCTGGCGAGGCGCAGCAGCACCTCGTCGCGGCCGCCGGGGCGGCCCTCGGCCTTCCACGCCCGGACGATCTCGGTGATCTCCAGGACGGCCTGCTCGCCGTCGCCGACGACGGCGCAGTCGATGAAGTCCGCGATGGGCTCGGGGTTGAAGGCCGCGTGGCCGCCCGCGAGGACGATCGGGTCCTCGACGGTGCGGTCCTTGGACTCCAGCGGGATGCCCGCGAGGTCCAGGGCCGTGAGCATGTTGGTGTAGCCGAGCTCGGTGGAGAAGCTCAGGCCGAAGACGTCGAACGCCTTGACGGGGCGGTGCGCGTCCACGGTGAACTGCGGGACCTTGTGCTCGCGCATCAGCTCCTCGAGGTCCGGCCACACGCTGTACGTGCGCTCGGCGAGGACGCCCTCGCGCTCGTTGAGGACCTCATAAAGGATCATGACGCCCTGGTTGGGCAGTCCGACCTCGTACGCGTCGGGGTACATGAGCGCCCAGCGCACGTCGCACTCGTCCCACGGCTTGACCGTGGAGTTGAGCTCTCCGCCGACGTACTGGATCGGCTTCTGCACATGCGGGAGCAGCGCTTCGAGCTGTGGGAAGACGGACTCGACAGACATCTCGACCTTCGGGAGCTGGCAGGGGGCGACTCTCTAGCGTAACGCGATCGCGAGCGCTCCCTGTCGCACGCCGACGCGGCAGCACGGCCGGAGGGCCGCGGCAGCCCGGCCGGAAGGGCGAGCGGTCAGGCCCGCAGGGCCTTGCGGTACCGCTTGCGTGCCGCTTCGCGCCACACCGCGGGCAGCTCGCGTTCGTCCTGCGCGGCCCGGGCCTCCTCCCGCCCGTACAGCAGGCCGAGGGTGAAGGTGCTCTCGCCCGCGCCATGCGCCTCGGTCGCCAGGCCGCGCAGGGTGGCACGGGCCATGACGCTGTCCTGGTGGTCGCCCAGGAGGCTCTGGACCGACTTCATGCGCTTGGCGAAGCGCTTGGCCGGTTTGCCGAGGCCCGGCCGGGCGGCCTCGGCGGCGTAGCGGGCGCGCTTGGCGGCCTTGCGGGAGTCGTGGAGCACGGTGTCGCGGGCGGGGCCGGGCTCGGTGGCGAGGGCGTGTTCGACGCGGGCGGCGAGCCGGGCGTAGTCGCGCAGGACGGCCCGGGCCAGGACCTCGCGGGCCGGGCGGGCCGCGGCGGGCAGCAGCGGCGGGGCGGTGTGGAGGGCGTCGAGGGTGTCGAGGAGGGTGAGGTAGCGGTCGCTGTCGAGGAGGGCGGTCAGGCGCTCCCGGGAGCCCTGGTGGCGGCTCGCGGACCAGATCGTCAGCCGGGCGGGCACGGGGCCGAGGACGAGCGTGACGTCGGTCTCGCCGAGCCGCTCCTCCAGCCGTTCGGTGAGGACCTCGCGGTCCCGGTCGGTGCCCAGCTCGGCGGCCAGCCATTTCAGCTCGTCCGCGACGGGGTCGGTGACCTGCCGGTCGAGCACCTTGCGGTAGGTGCGGAAGGCGCTGCGCAGGCGCCGGGTGGCGACGCGCATCTGGTGGACGGAGTCCGCCACGTCGCGCCGTACGTCGGGGTCGCGGGCGAGGACGGCGTCGATCTGCTCGCGGACGTAGGCCAGGACGTGCTCGCCCGCGGTGGGCTCACCGGGCTTGCCCGGCTTCTTCCCCTTCCCCTTGGCCTTGGCCTTGGTCTTCTCTTTGGCCTTGGTCTTCTCCTTGGCCTTCCCGCCGTTCTCCGTGCCGCCCGGAGTCTCCGTCTCGGTGAGCGCGCGGGAGAGCTTGGAGGGGGCCTCGGAGGGGCGCAGGCCGGCCTTGCGGAGGCGGCGCTCGACGGTGTCGAGGAAGCCGGGGTCGCCGCCCTCGCCCAGCTCGACCTCGTACTCCGTCCAGTGGGCGGTGCGGCCGCCGGGGGTGAGGCGGTCGGCGGTGACGGTGTCGGCGCACGCCTCGGCGAGGACGGTGCCGTGGGCGTCGAGGAGGTGCTGCACCCGGCGGCGGGTGACGATGCGGACCAGCGGGGTGAGCTCGGCGCGGCGGATGCGGGAGCGTACGAGGTCGGTGAGGTCGCCCGGGACGGTCGGGGACAGCGGGGCGCGGATCTCCTCGCGGGTGCCGGGGGCGACGGGGAGCTTGAGGTGCCAGCCCGCGTCGGAGCCGCCGGTGCGGCGGCGCAGGGTGATGCCGGCCGCGGTCAGGCGGCGGTCGGCTGTGTCGTAGTAGACGGCGTCCAGCTCGGCCGTTCCCCGGTCGGCGACGGTCGCGACGCCCGCCACCCGGCTGAGGTCCGGGAGCCGGGCCTGGGTCGTGCCGTCGCCGGCTTCGTACTTCCGCTCGATCTCTCGCACGGTGTCCGCCATGAGTCGAATCTAATACCCGCGGGGCCCCTTGGGCAGGGCGCGACCGGGCCCGGCGGGCGGCCCCGGCCGCGCCTCAGGCGGAAACGGGCCGTTGCACCTTGATGGACTGCAGGAGTCCGATGGCGATCCACGCGGCGAACATGGACGAGCCGCCGTAGGAGACGAACGGCAGCGGCAGGCCGGTGACGGGCATGATGCCGAGGGTCATGCCGATGTTCTCGAACGCCTGGAAGGCGAACCAGGCGATGATCCCGGCGGCGACGATCGTGCCGTACAGCTCGGTGGTGTCGCGGGCGATGCGGCAGGCCCGCCAGAGGACGACGCCGATGAGGAAGACGATGGTCCCGGCGCCGACGAAGCCGAGCTCCTCTCCGGCGACGGTGAAGATGAAGTCGGTCTGCTGCTCGGGGACGAACTGGCCCGTGGTCTGGCTGCCGTGAAAGAGGCCGGAGCCGGTCAGGCCGCCGGAGCCGATGGCGATGCGGGCCTGGTTGGTGTTGTAGCCGACGCCGGAGGGGTCGAGGGCGGGGTTGGCGAAGGCGGCGAAGCGGTTGATCTGGTACTCGTCGAGGACGCCGAGCTGCCAGATGAGGACGCAGCCGAGGATGCCGGTGCCCAGGAGGCCGGCGATCCACCGGTTGGAGGCGCCGGAGCCGAGGAGCGCCGCGAGCACGATGACCACCAGCACCATGACGGAGCCGAGGTCCGGCATCAGCAGGATGATGACGATGGGCAGGGCGGCGAGGCCGAGGGCCTCCATGACGGTGCGGTGGTCGGGGTGGAGCCGGTCGCCGGCGTCGACCTTGTTGGCCAGCAGCATCGCCATCCCCAGCGTGATGGTGATCTTGGTGAACTCGGAGGGCTGCAGGGAGAAGCCGCCGCCGAGCTGGATCCAGGACCGGGCGCCGTTGATGGTCGCGCCGAGCGGGGTGAGGACGGCGGCGGTGAGCAGCACGGAGATGACGTAGAGGATCGGGACGGCGCCGCGCAGGGCGCGGTGGCCGACCCAGACGGCGGCGACGGCGAGGCCGAGCCCGATGCCGGTGTTGAGGATGTTGCGCAGGAGGAAGTAGTAGGGGTCGCCCTGGTTGAGCTCGGTGCGGTTGCGGGTGGCGGAGTAGACCAGGAGCGTGCCGATGCCGGAGAGGGCGAGGGCCGCGAAGAGCATCACCCAGTCCAGGCGGCGGACGACGGAGTCGCGGGCGGTGAGCTTGCCCCACGTGGAGCGCTCGGGGCTGTAGCGGCGGACGTTGTAGCCCTCGGTGGCGCTCACTCCCGCTCGTCCTCCTTCCGGGCGGCTTCCTCCCGGGGGGCGGATTCCTTGGGGGCCGGGGCCGGCGGCTCGATCTTCTGCGCCTCGATCGTGCCGTCCTTCTCGATCTTGGGGAGCTTCTCCTCGGGGTGCGGGAGGAGCGCCTTCTTGGGGTCGATCTTGCCCTTCTCGTCGACGCCGTAGAGCCCGTTGTAGATCTTGCGGACGGCGGGGCCGGAGGCGCCGGAGCCGGTGCCGCCCTGGGAGATCGTCATGACGATCGTGTAGTCCTGGGTGTACGAGGCGAACCAGGAGGTCGTCTGTTTGCCGTAGACCTCGGCGGTGCCGGTCTTGGCGTGCATCGGGATCTCCTTCTGCGGCCAGCCCTGGAAGCGCCAGGCGGCGCTGCCGTCGGTGGCGACGCCGGCGAGGGCGGCGTCGATCTGGTTCCGGGTCCGGGCGTCGAAGGGCAGCCGGCCGTGGGACTTGGGCTCGATCTTCTGCACGCTCCTGCCGTCGGGGCTGATGACGGCCTTGCCGACGGTGGGGTTGTAGAGCGTGCCGCCGTTGCTGATGGCGGAGTAGATGGTGGCCATCTGGATGGGGGTGACGAGGGTGTCGCCCTGGCCGATGGAGTAGTTGACGGAGTCACCGGCGCGCATCCGCATGCCGGACTCGCAGTTCTCCTTGGCGATCTTCGCGGCGTAGTCGTCCCCGTCGTTCTTGCCCTGCTTGCACCAGACGTCCTTGTTGGCCTCCCAGTAGCTCTTCTTCCACTGGCGGTCCGGGACGCGGCCGCGGACCTCGTTGGGGAGGTCGATGCCGGTGGGCTTGCCGAGGCCGAACTGGTGGGCGGTCTTGTAGAACCAGTCGCCGGGGTTCTTGGGGTTGTTGCCGCCGTCCTTCTGCCACTGGCGGTAGGCCAGGTCGTAGAAGACGGTGTCGCAGGAGACCTCCAGGGCCCGGCCGAGGTCGATGGGGCCGTAGCCCTTGGACTCGAAGTTCTTGAAGACCTGGCCGCCGATGCTGTACGAGCTGGAGCAGTTGTACTTGTCGGTGAAGGAGTACCCGGCGTTGACGGCCGCGGTCGCGGAGATGACCTTGAAGACCGAGCCGGGGGCCGCCTGGCCCTGGATGGCGCGGTTGAGCAGCGGGTAGCCGGAGTCCTTGCCGGTGAGCTGCTGGTAGTCCTTGCCGGAGATGCCGCCGACCCAGGCGTTGGGGTCGTAGGCGGGGTTGGAGGCCATGGCGACGACGCGGCCGGTCTTGGATTCCATCACCACGACGGCGCCCGCGTCGGCCTTGTAGTTGACGCCGGTGTTGCGGTCGAGCTCCTTGCGGGCGTCTTTCATCGCCTGCTCCAGCTCGCGTTCCGCTATGGCCTGCACCCGGGCGTCGATGCTGGTGACGATGTTGGCGCCGGGCACGGCCTTGTCGCTGCGGGCCTGGCCGATGACGCGGCCGAGGTTGTCGACCTCGTAGCGGGTGACGCCGGCCTTGCCGCGCAGCTGGGAGTCGTACTGCCGCTCCAGGCCGGAGCGGCCGACCTGGTCGGAGCGGAGCAGCGGGGAGCGGCTGTTCTTGGCCTTCATGATCTCGTCGTCGGTGACGGGCGAGAGGTAGCCGAGGACCTGGGCGGTGTTGGAGCCGCCGGGCCCGGCGTAGCGGCGCACGGCGGTGGGTTCGGCGGTGATGCCGGGGAAGTCCTCGGCGCGCTCGCGGATCTGCAGGGCCTGCTGGGTGGTGGCCTCGTCCGTGATGGGGATGGGCTGGTAGGGCGAGCCGGCCCAGCAGGGCTTGGGGGTCTTGGCGTCGCAGAGCCGGACCTTGGCGGCGACCTCGTCGGGCTTGAGGCCGAGGACGCCGGCGAGCCGGGTCAGGACGGCCCTGCCGCGGTCCTTCATCTTCATCAGGTCGGTGCGGCTGGCGGAGACGACGAGCCGGGTCTCGTTGTCGGCGAGCGGCACGCCGCGGGCGTCCAGTATCGAGCCGCGGGTGGCGGGGGCGACGACCTGCTGGATGTGGTTGTCGGCGGCCTCGGCGGTGTACTGGTCGCCGTTGCGGATCTGGAGATACCAGAGGCGGCCGCCGAGGGTGAGCAGCAGGGAGAAGACGAGGATCTGGATGACGACGAGACGGATGGTGACGCGGCTCGTGCGTCCGGTCTCGGGGAGGTTGCTCATGACGGCCTCCGTGCGGCGCGGGGGTGTCCCCCGGAGGGTTGCGGTGTCACAGGCGCTTGACCCCCTTGATCCGTCCTGTCCTGCCGCGGGCGGACTTGCCGAGCAGGCCGGCGCGCTGGCTGCCGATCCGCCCGCCGCGGCCCCGGCCGGTGCCGCCCAGCCAGCCGTAGGAGCCCTCGCCGCCGCCCATGGTGGAGGGGCCCTCGGCGGCCAGCGGGTCGTTCTCGGTTCGCCGGGCCGCCGCCATGATGAGGGGCACGGTGAAGGGCGCGAGCAGCAGGTCGTAGACGGCGGCGCTGATCAGCAGGCCGGTCAGGCCCACGTGGCGGGCCGAGGTGTCGCCGACGAGGGAGCCGACGCCCGCGTAGAGCAGGGTGGAGCCCACGGCCGCCGCGACGACGACGAGCATGGGGACGGTGGCCGAGCGCAGCCGCCCGTTCTCGGGCCGGGCGAGGCCGACGACATAGCCGACGAGGCACAGCACGAGGGCGTACCGGCCGGTGGCGTGGTCGGCGGGGGGCGCGACGTCGGCGAACAGGCCGGCGCAGAACCCGATGAGGGCGCCGCTGGTGTGCCCGTAGACCAGGGCGAGTCCGATGACGACGAGCAGCAGCAGGTCGGGGACGGCGCCGGGGAGGTGCAGCCGGGCGAGGACGGTCACCTGGACCACCAGTGCGACCACGACGAGCAGGGTCGAGAGCAGGATCCGGTTGAGGCGCATCGGCTCAGTCCTCGGGTTTGGCGCTCGGGGTGGGGGTGGCCGTGACGGTCACGGTGGGCGTGGGTTTGGGGGGTTCGGGTTTGGGCGGCAGGACCGTGTCGCGGGGGTCGGTGCGCGGGGGCTGGACGACGACGCCGACGATGTCGAGCTTGCTGTAGCCGACGTAGGGGCGGATCTGCAGGGTGCGGGTCAGCCCGCCGCCGGCGGGGTCCACCCGGGTGACCTCGCCGACGGGGACGCCGGGGACGAAGGGCTTGTCGCGGCTGGAGCCGAAGGTGACGAGGCGGTCGCCCTCGCGGACGGTGGCCTTGCCGTTGAGGAGTTCGACGCGCAGCGAGTGGTTGCCCTGGCCGGTGGCGAAGCCGAGCTCGCCGGTCTTCTCCATGCGGGTGCCGACGGTGAACTTGGGGTCGTGGGCGAGGAGGACCGTCGCGGTGGAGGAGGCGACGGTGGTGACCCTGCCGACGAGGCCGTCGCCGTTGAGGACGGTCATGTCGCGCCGGATGCCGTCGCGGCTGCCGGCGTCGATGGTGACCGTCCAGGAGAAGCCCTGGGCGGCTCCTATGGCGATGACCTGGGCGCCCTTGATGCCGTACTGGCCGGCGCCCGCGGTCTTGAGCATGGCGTCGAGCTCCCGGGCGCGGCCGCGGTTGCGGTCGTCGCTGCCGAGGCGCTGCTTGAGGGTGGTGTTCTCGCGTTCGAGCGCGGTGATGCGGTTGTGCCGTTCGTCGGAGTCCCGGACGGCGGCGACGGCGTTGCCGAAGGGGTCGACGGCTGTGGCGACGCCCTTCTCCACCGGGCCGAAGGCCGTGGCGGCGGCGTGCCGGACGCCGTCGAGCGGGGACCGCTCACCGCTGCGGATGTCCACCGTGATCAGTGCGAACGCGATGGCGACCAGCAGCACCAGCAGCAGCCGGCTCTCTCGTGTGTCCCTCACGTGCGGCGGCGTGCCCTTCTCGTCGGACCGGTCGGCTGCGGGTCCGGGCCGGTCATCGGGAGCGTTCTGCCTGTATATCAGGTTGATTCCCGGCTGCGGGTACGCCGGGCGCCGCCCTCGCGCTTCCTTGGCGGAGGCGGGCGCGAGGGCTCGGCCGATCGGTTTCGCGGGTCAGCGGCGCGGCTGGGCGTCCAGGACCTGCTGGAGCGCTTCGAACTCCTCGACGCACTTGCCGGAGCCGAGGGCGACGGAGTCCAGCGGGTCCTCGGCGATGTGGATCGGCATGCCGGTCTCGCGGCGCAGCCGCTCGTCCAGGCCGCGCAGCAGGGCGCCGCCGCCGGTGAGGACGATGCCGCGGTCCATGACGTCGCCGGAGAGCTCGGGCGGGCACTTGTCGAGGGTGGTCTTGACGGCGTCGACGATGGAGTTGACGGGCTCCTCGATGGCCTTGCGGACCTCGGCGGCCGAGATGACGACCGTCTTGGGCAGCCCGCTGACCAGGTCGCGGCCGCGGATCTCGGTGTGCTCGTCCTGTTCGAGGTCGTAGGCCGAACCGATGGTGATCTTGATCTGTTCGGCGGTGCGCTCACCGAGGAGGAGGCTGTACTCCTTCTTGATGTGCTGGATGATCGCGTTGTCCAGCTCGTCGCCCGCGACGCGGATGGACTGCGCGGTGACGATGCCGCCGAGGGAGATGACGGCGACCTCGGTGGTGCCGCCGCCGATGTCGACGACCATGTTGCCGGTGGCCTCGTGGACGGGCAGGCCCGAGCCGATCGCGGCGGCCATCGGCTCCTCGATGATGTGCACCTGCCGGGCGCCCGCCTGGGTGGACGCCTCGATGACGGCGCGCCGCTCGACGCCGGTGATGCCGGAGGGCACGCAGACCACGACGCGGGGGCGGGCCATCCAGCGCCGCTTGTGGATCTTGAGGATGAAATAGCGGAGCATGCGCTCGGTGATCTCGAAGTCGGCGATCACGCCGTCCTTGAGGGGGCGCACCGCGACGATGTTGCCAGGGGTGCGGCCGATCATCTTCTTCGCCTCGGCGCCCACCGCGAGGATGCCGCCGGTGTTGGTGTTGATGGCGACGACGGACGGCTCGTTGAGGACGATTCCGCGACCTCTGACGTACACCAGCGTGTTGGCGGTCCCGAGGTCGACAGCCATGTCACGGCCGATGAACGACATGTTGTTCCCCATGAGGATACGTCTGGCCTTCCCAGCTGGAGCGAGTGCTTACTTGAGGTCGGCAGGTCTGCGGTGCGCTGCGGGGCGCGGAAGCTTCATCGTAGTCTCGACCACTCGAACCCGGCGCGAGGGTTCCTCCGCCATTGTCGGCGGAACGCGAGCTCGCCCCAGTAATGGTGACGTCGTGTCGGAGTGAGAGGTTCCCTCGTTCGCCGCGCATATGCCAAGGGCGGCCGAAAAGAAATCGGCCGCCCCTGATCAGAATGGGTGCGCGTCTGATCCGCTATCAGGCGAGGCCCGGAAAGAAAATCTTGATTTCCCGCTGGGCGGACTCCTCGGAGTCCGAGGCGTGGATGAGGTTCTCGCGGGTGATGGTGCCGAAGTCACCACGGATGGAGCCCGGCGCGGCCGAGATGGGGTCGGTCGGCCCGGCCAGCGCCCGGACGCCCTCGATCACCCGCTCGCCCTCGACGACCAGGGCGACGACCGGCCCGGAGGACATGAACTGCATCAGCGGCTCGTAGAACGGCTTGCCGACGTGCTCGGCGTAGTGCTGCTCCAGCACCTCGCGGCCCAGCGTGCGCAGCTCCAGCGCCTCGATCGTCCAGTTGGCCTTGCGCTCGATGCGGCCGACGATCTCGCCGATCAGACCGCGCCGGGTCGCGTCCGGCTTGAGGAGGACGAGGGTGCGCTGGCTCATAGTGCGGCTCCTTGCAGGCAGGCAGGTGTATTGCGGCAGAGGCTACAGGGACACCGCGTGCCTCCGGCACGGGCCCTGTACCGCTGGGAGGTGCCCCCGGACGGGCTGGTTTCGGCTGAGCTCAGCCCGAACCAGCCCGTCCGGCGCTTGAGGACACCGCCGCGCAGCGGTGGTGCACCCGTGGTGCACCCTAAACGGGGTCGGCCGCCGCCTCATCAGCCAGCGCAGCGAACCTCGCCTTGGCCTCGTCGATCTTGCGGCCGAAGTGCACGGACGCCCACCACAGGCCGCCGAAGAGCACGCCCAGGATGAACATCATCGGCACGATGAGGCCGCTGACGATCAGGCCGATCTGGAGGAGCCAGCCCAGCTGTACGCCGCCGGGCCGGGTGAGCATCCCGCACAGCAGGACGCTCACCACCATGGCCGTGCCGCTGACGGCCCAGACCGTGCCGGTGTCCAGGCCGGAGGTCTTCATGGCCACCAGG
This sequence comes from Streptomyces sp. NPDC046215, assembly GCF_040646215.1. NCBI lineage: Bacteria > Bacillati > Actinomycetota > Actinomycetes > Kitasatosporales > Streptomycetaceae > Streptomyces > Streptomyces sp. NPDC046215. The sequence goes on from NZ_JBEYZW010000048.1 coordinate 50,037, forward strand.
CCGGCGAAGCCGATGACGAAGAATTCACCGATCAGAGTGCTGGCGCACAGCGTTCGCATGTCAGTTCCTTCCCAGGAGCAGGCGGGCCTCGCCCACGGTGATCACCGAGCCGGTCACCAGGACGCCCGCGCCGCCGAACTCGCCCTCTTCCTCCGCGAGGGTGATGGCCGCCTCCAGGGCGTCGTCCAGCCGGGGCTCGACCTGCACCCGCTCGGAGCCGAAGATCTCGACCGCCACGGCGGCCAGCTCGTCGGGGTCCATGGCGCGGTGGGTGGAGTTCCGGGTCACCACGACCTCGGCGAAAATCGGTTCGAAGGCTTCCAGGAGGCCCCGGACGTCCTTGTCGGCGCTGGCGCCGACCACTCCGACGAGGCGGCTGAAGCCGAACGCCTCGGTGACGGCCGAGGCCGCGGCCTCGGCGCCCGCCGGGTTGTGCGCGGCGTCCAGCACCACGGTGGGGCTGCGGCGGACGACCTCCAGCCGGCCCGGCGAGGTGACGGAGGCGAAGGCGCGGCGGACGGTGTCCAGGTCCAGCGTGCGGGCGTGCTGCGAGCCGATGCCGAAGAACGCCTCGACGGCGGCCACGGCGACGGCGGCGTTGTGCGCCTGGTGGGCCCCGTACAGCGGCAGGAAGACGTCGGGGTACTCGCCGCCCAGGCCGCGCAGCGTCAGCAGCTGGCCGCCGACGGCGACCTCGCGGGCGGTGACGCCGAACTCCATGCCCTCGCGGGCGACCGTGGCGTCCACCTCGACGGCGCGCTTGAGCATCACCTGCGCGGCGTCCACCGGCTGCTGGGCCAGGACGACGGTGGCGTCGGCCTTGACGATGCCGGACTTCTCCCCGGCGATGTCGCCGGGCGTGGTGCCGAGCCGGTCGGTGTGGTCGAGGGAGATGGGGGTGACCACGGCGACGGTGCCGTCGATGACGTTTGTGGCGTCCCAGGTGCCGCCCATGCCGACCTCGACGACGGCCACGTCGACGGGGGCGTCGGCGAAGGCCGCGTAGGCCATGGCCGTCAGCACCTCGAAGAAGGACAGCCGGTATTCCTCGCGGTCGTCGACCATCTGGACGTACGGCTGGATGTCGCGGTACGTCTCGATGAAGCGCTCGGCGCTGATCGGCGCGCCGTCGAGGCTGATGCGCTCGGTGACGGACTGGACGTGCGGGCTGGTGTAGCGGCCGGTGCGCAGGTCGAAGGCGCCCAGCAGGGCCTCGATCATGCGGGCGGTGCTGGTCTTGCCGTTGGTGCCGGTGATGTGGATGGAGGGGTAGGCACGCTGCGGCTGGCCGAGGATGTCCATCAGCGCCTCGACGCGGACCAGCGAGGGGTCGAGCTTGGTCTCGCCCCACCGCCCGGCCAGCTCGGTCTCCACCTCGCGCAGCGCCCGGTCCACCTCGGGGTCGGCGGGGCGGGCGGGCACGCCGTCCCCTTGCGGCGCGCCGCCCTGCGCGCGCAGGGTGCGGCTGCCGGCCTCGATCACGGCAAGGTCGGGGTCGCGGTCGGTCTCGGCATCGACAATCTCGGCGAACCGGGCATCCTCGCCGGATCCGGTGTCGCCGTTGTCGTCGTTCAGGGGGCGCTCGGTCACGCCGACCAGTCTACGGAGCCGCACCGACAGCGCGGGCATCAGGCGGCGGGGGCCGGCTCCCGCGCGCATCACGGCCCGGGCCAGGGGGGCGGCGAGGCCGTTGCCGCCGGCCTCCGAGCGGGCCGCGTCAACCGGAAACGTACCCCTGGCGCGAAGACGGCCGCGTGCCGGAGCGGTCGGTTCATCGGGGGCGCAGTCCTTCTCCTTGGCATACGGTGACATACGGCCTTCTTCATCACGGTTTTCCCGAAAACTCCCGTCACGGGAGTCGGGGTTCCCCGCCTCCACGAGAGCTGGGTGAGACAGATGCCGACCGAGGACCGGGACCGGCTCCAGGCGGTCCTGGAGGCGCTGCCCGCGGGGGCGCTGCTCCAGGACCCCGAGGACCGGGTGCTGGCCGCCAACCGGAAGTTCGTCCGCATGTTCGATCTGGAGGGCCGGGTCGACCTCACCCCCGGCTCCCCCATGGAGCCGGTCCTCCCGCTCGTGCGGGCCTTCTACAGCCCCGGCACGGCCGGCGCCCCGGCCGGCTTCCACCCCGGGCGCCGCGTCCACCGGACGGCCGAGATCCCCCTCACCGACGGGCGCACCATCCGGCGGGAGGTCGAGCCGCTGCGCCACGAGGGAAGGCACCTGGGCGCCCTGTGGGTCTTCCACGACATCAGCGAGCGCAAGCGGCGCGAGCGCGACCTGGAGCGCGACAACCTCGCCCTCACCGAGCTGGCCCGGCAGCGCAACGCCTTCACCGCCGCCGCCTCCCACGAGCTGCGCACCCCGCTCGCCTCCGTCATCAGCTTCTGCGAGCTGCTGGCGGACCCCGCCTTCGGCACCCTGACCGACGACCAGATCTCCTCGCTCGGCGCCATCCGGCGCAATGCCGGCCGCATGCAAAGAGTGATCGCCGATCTGTTGCTGACCACCCGCATGCGAGCCGCCCACCCAGAACTGGAGTTCGGAATGGTGGAGGTGGCGTCGATGCTCCAGGACGCCGTCCTGGACCGGCTCTCCACGACAAAGGAAGCGGGCGTCTTCACCGTCCTGGACTGCGCCCCCGGCCCCGCCCTCCGCGGCGACCAGCACCGGCTTCAGCACGTTCTGGCCAATCTGCTGGAGAATGCCGCCAAATTCACCCCGCCGGACGGCCGGATCACCGTCACCGCCGCACCCCGGGGGGCGTTCTGGGAAATCGAGGTCACCGACACCGGAATCGGCATCCCGGAGGAATTCCGCGAGGAGATCTTCACCGGATTCGTCCGTGCGCCCAACGCGCAGCACGGCGGATATCCGGGCACCGGGCTGGGGCTCGCCATCAGCCGCACCGTCGTCCAGCTGCACGGCGGCACCCTCACCGCCGGCGGCACCGAGGGCGAGGGCGCCTCCTTCCTGATCCGGCTGCCCGTCGCGGGTCCCGCCCCCGCCGGGGGCCGGCCGTGACGCGCGTCCTCGTCGTCGAGGACGACCAGGACCTCGCCCTCGCCCTGCGCACCCTCCTCACCCGGGCCGGCTACGAGGTCCTGCACGCCGACAACGGCCGCGACGGGCTCCGCCTGCTCTTCGCCGACCGGCCCGCGCTCATGCTCCTGGACATCGGCCTGCCCCAGCTCAACGGCTGGGAGGTCCTGGAGCGCACCCGTGACCTCAGCGACCTGCCCGTCCTCCTGCTCACCGCCCGCGGCGCCGAGACCGACCGGGTCCGCGGCCTGCGCGCCGGAGCCGACGACTACCTGCCCAAGCCGTTCGGCAACGACGAGCTGCTCGCCCGCGTCGAGGCGCTGCTGCGCCGCACCGCGCCCACCCGCTGGGCCGGCGACTCCTTCGACAACGGGCTGCGGCTGGTGCCCGAGCGGCGCTCGGCGGTCTGGCAGGGCCACGAGGCCCGGCTCAGCGACATCGAGTACCGGCTGCTGCAGATCCTCGTCCGCAACCGGGGCCGGGTGATCACCACCGACCAGCTGCTCGACCGGGTCTGGGACGACCCGGAGGGCACCGGCCGGGAGCGGGTGAAGTTCGCCGTCCTGCGGCTGCGGCGCAAGCTCCGCCAGGCCGCCGGGGACGAGGCCGCCGACCCCGTGGAGGCCGTACGGGGACTGGGCTACCGCTACAGCGGCGACGGGGACGGCGAAGGTCCCTGAACCCGGCGGGACCAAGGTCCCGGATCCCCCGCCGGAACGAGATCGCAACCATCGGGCAACCGAAGGCCCGCCGGACCCGCAACCGAAGCACCACAAGCTCTGGAGCTGTCACCGCCCGCCAGCTCCAGGAGTCCCCTGTGCCGCACAGCTCCCTGCCCGTCCGTAGTGTCGCCGTCGTCCTCGGGACCCGCCCCGAGCTCGTCAAGCTCACCGACCTCGTGCGCCTCCTGGGACCCGCCGCCCATCTGGTGCACACCGGTCAGCACTACGACGAGGAGCTGTCGGGCCGCTTCCTCACCGAGCTGGGCCTGCCCGAGCCCACCTTCCTGACGGGTGTCGGCGGACAGCCGCGCGCCGTCCAGATCTCCGCCGCGCTCGCCCAGCTCGACGCCCTCTTCACCGCCGAGCCGCCGCTGGCCGTCGTCGTCCAGGGCGACACCAACGCCGCCCTCGCCGGCGCGCTCGCCGCCAACGCCCGCGGCATCCCCCTGCTGCACGTCGAGGCGGGGCTGCGCAGCCACGACCGCAACATGCCCGAGGAGCACAACCGCGTCCTCATCGACCGCGTCGCCGACGTGCTGTGCGCGGCCACCGAGGACAACCGCGCCAACCTGCTCGCCGAGGGCATCGAGGACGCCCGGATCGCCGTCACCGGCAACACCGTCGTCGAGGCCGTGCGCGGCCAGCTGCCGGACGCGGACGCGCGCGCGGCGCTCCTCGCGCGGCACGGGCTGACCGCCGACGGGTACGTCCTGGCCACCGTGCACCGGCCCGAGAACACCGACTCCCCCGAGGCCCTGCGCGCCGTTCTCACCGAGCTGGCCGCCCTCGCCACCGCCGGCCGCCCGGTCCTGCTGCCGCTCCACCCGCGCACCCGGGCCCGCGTCGAGGCCGCGGGCCTCGCCGCCCTGCTCGGCCCGCTCACGGTGACCGCCCCGCTCGGCTACGGCGAGTTCCTCGCCCTGGCCCGCCACGCGGCACTGCTGGTCTCCGACTCGGGCGGCATCCAGGAGGAGTGCACGGTCCTCGGCCGCCCGCTGGTGGTCGTCCGCCGCTCCACCGAGCGGCCGGAGGCCATGGGGGACTTCGCCGACCTGGTGGAGCCCGGGGCGGCGATCGGCGCCGCCGCCCGCCGCCGCCTCGCCGAGGGGCCGCGGGGCCTGGCCCGCCTGGCCGCCCTGCCGAGCCCCTTCGGGGACGGACTGGCATCGGAGCGGATCGTGAACCTGCTGGTCGCGATCGCTGCCCCGCAGCGGCTGGCTGCCGCCGCCTAGTTCTTCCCCCACCCCGCCCCTTCCCGTAACCGGGGCTCCGCCCCGGACCCCGGTCCTCAAGCGCCGGACGGGCTGGTTTTTAAACCCCGCCCGCCCCCCCACACACCCCCCCCCGCGCGGGCCCGGGGAAAGGGGGGGCCCGGGGGGCCCCCCCCC
>NZ_JBEYZW010000049.1:0-52829 GCF_040646215.1 Streptomyces sp. NPDC046215
GCAAGGCGCCGGCCTCGTCGGCGATGCGCTTGCCCGGTGAGACGTGCGCGGTGAGTTCGGCGGCGGCTCGGGGCGACGCCCCCGTCAGGGAAGGTACCGCTCGACCGCGGCCGGCCCCTTCTCCTCGATGAGGCGCTTGGCCGCCTCGACCCGCTCGGGTGTCACGTCCCGGCCGGATGCCATGACCAGGTCTTCGGGGTCGAACGGCCGCTCGCCGCCGGTGTACAGCCGGCGCGGCCGGGACGCGGTGGATGTGTCGTCGGGGCTCTCCTTCACGGTGGGCCTCCTCAGCTCAGCGGCCCCTGCCCGGGGGCGGCAGTTCGAATGTCCCTCCATCCTGGGACATATCCCCTGCAATTGCACGCCGATCTCGCGGCGGATCTCCCCCGGCCGGCCGGGGGCGGCGCGAGCGGGCCTCCAGGACGAGCGCCAAGCCCAGCAGGGCTGCTCCCAGCCCCGCGAAACCCCACGGGAGGTACGTGGTGAGCAGCAGTACCAGCCGTCGCTGGGAGGAGACGAGGGCGACGGTGGAGTCCACGTAGTCCGGGCGCATCTGCACGTGCCCGGCGAAGGCGGTGAGCGGCTTCTTCCCCGGCTGCCCCGTCCAGCGCATCTCCTCGCGGTGCAGCTCCTCCCCGTTGACGGGGGCCCCGGTGATGGGGTCGACCCAGAACATCCGTTTCGTGGCGTACCAGCGCTCCAGGCCGAGCTGCCGCACGGCGTCGGGGGTGACACCGAGCGGCAGTGCCTTGGGCAGGGGGGCGCGGGTCCAGGGGATCGTCTGCTCGAAGTAGTAGACGTCCAGCCCGCGGAACGTGCGCGTCCCCCGGTAGTGGATGGGCGCCGACGCGCGGATCTGCATGTCGAAGTAGCGGTAGTCGCGCTTCTGGACTCCGAACGGCCACTTGTACGCGATGCCGTCCCGGCGCACCGGCGTGCCGTCCACGTGCTCACCGCCCGCGTGCACGGGCTGCTGAGTGTGGGCGTCGAAGACGTACCGCTCGGGGATGCGGGAGACCAGCGCGCCGTCCGGCCCGGACATATGGGTGAGGGTGTCCCAGACGACCACGTCGCGGCCCGTCTCGCGTCCGACCTTCCGGGCCTGCTCCACATTGCCCTTGAGGGTCTGGACGAGGGTGACCTTGGAGACCTTCCTCGGTTCGAGCGTGGCGTAGTCGAGGAGGGTCGCGTCCTTCGCCTCCAGCACGACCGCCTCGTAGCGGCCCGCCGGAACCTTGGCCAGACGGGGGTAGGCGTACCAGCGCAGCAAGGGGGACAGGGCGGCGCAGAAGACGGCGAGGGCGAGCAGGATCAAGCTCGCTTTGCGGCGCACGGCGGGGCCCGGCGCTAGGGGTGGGCGGGCGCGGAGGTGAGCAGGGGCTCGGGCGAGGTCGTGCCGTCCGGCGGCCCGATCGCCGTGACGGCCAGGACGAGGGCGAAGGCCGCGGCCAGTCCGATGGCCGCGGCGGCCAGTGCGCGCATGCTCGGCCTCCCGGTACCTGATGGGGTGTCAGGGCGGGGCACGGTAGCAACACCGGGCACAGAAGGAAACACGCACGGAGAACGCGGTACCGCCCCCGCGCCGCGGACACGGCGAAGAGGCGGCACGCACACCCGGGCCCGCGTCAGTGCGCCGCGGACTCCCAGTCCCCGCCGACACCGACCGACACGTCCAGCGGCGCACGCAGCGACACAGCGCCCGCCATCTCCCGGCGCACCAGCTCCTCCACCCGCTCGCGCTCACCCGGCGCGATCTCCAGCACGATTTCGTCGTGCACCTGGAGCAGCATCCGCGAGGACAGCTTCCCGGCCTCCAGCGCCTGGCCGACCCGCAGCATCGCGACCTTCACGATGTCGGCGGCCGTGCCCTGGATCGGGGCGTTCAGCGCCATCCGCTCGGCCATCTCCCGGCGCTGGCGGTTGTCGCTGTTGAGATCCGGGAGGTAGCGGCGACGGCCCAGCATCGTCTCGGTGTAACCCGTGGCCCGGGCCTCCACCACCACCCGCTGCAGGTAATCCCGCACCCCGCCGAACCGCTCGAAGAAGGTGTCCATCAGCTTGCCCGCCTCGGCCGGCGCGACGTTGAGCTGCTGCGAGAGACCGAACGCCGACAGACCGTACGCCAGCCCGTACGACATGGCCTTGATCTTCCGGCGCATCTCCGGGTCGACCTCGCTCTTGGCGACGCCGAAGACCTGGGAGGCCACCGTGGTGTGCAGATCCTCACCGGAGGTGAACGCCTCGATCAGACCCTCGTCCTCGGAGAGATGGGCCATCACCCGCAGCTCGATCTGGCTGTAGTCCGCCGTCATCAGGGACTCGAAACCCGACCCGACGACGAAGCCCCGGCGGATGGCCCGCCCCTCGTCCGTCCGCACCGGGATGTTCTGCAGGTTCGGGTCCGTGGACGACAGCCGGCCGGTGGCCGCCACCGTCTGGTTGAACGTCGTGTGGATCCGGCCGTCGGGGGCGATCGCCTTGATCAGCCCCTCGACCGTGGACCGCAGCCTGGCCTGCTCACGGTGACGCAGCATGATCACCGGGAGTTCGTTCTCCGTCTGGGCGGCGAGCCAGGCCAAAGCGTCGGCGTCCGTGGTGTACCCGGTCTTGGTCTTCTTCGTCTTCGGCAGGCCCAGCTCACCGAAGAGCAGCTCCTGCAACTGCTTGGGCGAGCCCAGGTTGAACTTGCGGCCCGCCGCGGCGTGCGCCTCCGTGACGGCCTGCTGCACGGCCGCCGCGAACTGCTGCTCCATGCGCTCCAGCCAGCCCCGGTCCGCGGCGATGCCCGCCCGCTCCAGCCGGGCCAGCAGCGCGCTCGTCGGCAGCTCCACATCCGTGAGCAGCCCCGCCGCGCCCACCTCCGCGAGCCGGCCCGTGAACGCCTCGCCCAGGTCGAGCACCGTACGGGCCCGGCCCATCAGGGCGTCCGCCTCCGCCTGCTCATCCGCGCCGAAGGCCAGCTGACCGTCACCGGCGGCGGCCGTGGCCAGCTCGCGGCCCAGGTACTCCACCGACAGGGCCTCCAGCTCGAAGGACCGGCGGCCCGGCTTGACCAGATAGGCGGCCAGCGCGGTGTCCATCGTGACGCCCTCGACCGTCCAGCCGTGCTCCGCGAAGACCCGCATGACCGACTTGGCGTCGTGCATCACCTTCGCCCGGCCCGCGTCCGCGATCCACGCCGCGAACGCCCGCTCATCGGCCTCGTCCAGCTCCGCGGGGTCGCACCACACGGCCGGGCCCTCGCCCGTCGCCAGCGCGATCTCCGCGACCCGCCCGCTGCCCTGCGACCAGGAGTCGACCACGGCCACGCCCAGCGGACCCGAGCCGTGCTCGGCCAGCCACGGCGCCAGCTCCCCCGCGCCCAGCACCGCACCGTCCACCTCGGCACCGGCGGCCGGCGGCGCCTCCTCGGCCGCGGCGGCCCCACCCGGGTCCGCCGCCAGCAGCCGGTCCCGCAGACCCTGGTTCCGGATCTCCAGACCCTCCAGGAACGCCGTCAGCGCCGTACGGTCGTACGCCTCCCGGACCAGGCCCTCCGGGCCCACCGGCAGCTCGACGTCCCGCACCATCTCCGTCAGCCGGCGGTTGAGCTGCACGGCCGCCAGATGATCACGGAGGTTCTGCCCGACCTTGCCCTTGACCTCGTCGACCCGCGCCACCAGCTCCGCGAACGAACCGAACTGGTTGATCCACTTCGCGGCGGTCTTCTCCCCCACCCCCGGAATGCCCGGCAGGTTGTCCGACGGGTCACCGCGCAGCGCAGCGAAGTCCGGATACTGCGACGGCGTCAGCCCGTACTTCTCCTGCACCTTCTCCGGGGTGAAGCGCGTCAGCTCCGAGACCCCCTTGGTGGGGTACAGCACCGTGACGTCGTCGGAGACCAGCTGGAAGGAATCACGGTCACCCGTGACGATCGAGACGTGGAAACCCTGCGCCTCGGCCCGCGTGGTCAGCGTGGCGATCACATCGTCGGCCTCGAAGCCGTCCACCGCGAACCGCGGCACCCGCATCGCGTCGAGCAGCTCACCGATCAGCTCGACCTGCCCCTTGAACTCATCAGGAGTCTTCGACCGCGTCGCCTTGTACTCCGGGAACTCCTCCGAGCGCCACGTCTTGCGCGACACGTCGAACGCCACCGCGAAGTGCGTGGGCTTCTCATCACGCAACGTATTCGCCAGCATCGACGCGAAGCCGTACACCGCGTTCGTCGGCTGACCCGCGACCGTCGTGAAATTCTCCGCGGGCAGCGCGAAGAACGCCCGGTACGCCATGGAGTGCCCGTCCATCAGGAGCAGGCGGGGCCGGCCTCCCCCCACTGCCTCGGTGCCGGTCTCTGCGCTCATCTTCGTTGCCTTTGCTGCCACGCCCCCGATCCTGCCACGGCCCACTGACAATCCCGGCCACACGCACCGGCCGCACACCCCACCCCGCACCGGACCCGGCCCCTGTCACCACCCCGTGACAGGATCAGCACCTACGGCAGACCCCGCGGACCACACCCACACCCGGGCCGTGACCGCACCGACCGCTCAAGGGGGAGCGAGATGGCAGGCAAGCCGCCCACAGGCGACCCGGTCCAGGACGCACCGGACGTCACCGCACCGCAGCACGCCGCCGCCGGACTGCCGGCCATCGCGCACTCCCTGCGCGCCGCCCAGCAGCAGATGGGCGTCCGGCGCACCGCGCTCACCCTCCTCAAGGTCAACCAGAAGGACGGCTTCGACTGCCCCGGCTGCGCCTGGCCCGAGCCCGACAAGCGCCACGCCGCCGAATTCTGCGAGAACGGCGCCAAGGCCGTCGCCGAGGAAGCCACCCTGCGCCGCGTCACCCCCGCCTTCTTCGCCGAACACTCCGTCGCCGACCTCGCGGACCGCAGCGGCTACTGGCTCGGCCAGCAGGGCCGCCTCACCCACCCCATGTACCTCGCCGAAGGCGCCGACCACTACGAACCCGTCACCTGGGAACGCGCCTTCGACATCATCGGCGAGGAACTGACCGCCCTCGCCTCCCCCGACGAAGCCGTCTTCTACACCTCAGGCCGCACCAGCAACGAAGCAGCCTTCCTCTACCAGCTCTTCGCCCGCGAATTCGGCACCAACAACCTGCCCGACTGCTCCAACATGTGCCACGAGTCCTCCGGCTCCGCCCTCACCGAGACCATCGGCGTCGGCAAGGGCAGCGTCCTGCTGGAAGACCTCTACAAAGCCGACCTGATCATCGTCGCCGGACAGAACCCCGGCACCAACCACCCCCGCATGCTCAGCGCCCTCGAAAAGGCCAAAGCCGGCGGAACGAAGATCATCACAGTCAACCCGCTCCCCGAAGCGGGCCTCGAACGGTTCAAGAACCCGCAGAACGCCCGCGGCCTCGCCGGCACCGGCACCCCCCTCACCGACCTCTTCCTCCAGATCCGCCTCGGCGGCGACCAGGCCCTCTTCCGCACCCTCGGCCGCCTCATCCTCGAAACCGAAGGCGCCGTCGACACCGACTTCGTCCGCGAGCACACCCACGGCTTCGAAGCGTTCGCCGACGCCGCCCGCACCGCCGACTGGGACGAAACCCTGCGCGCCACCGGCCTGCGCCGCGAAGAGATCGAAGCGGCCCTGCGCATGGTCCTGGACTCCCGGCGCACCATCGTCTGCTGGGCCATGGGCCTCACCCAGCACAAACACGCCGTGCCCACCATCCGGGAAATCGTCAACTTCCTGCTCCTGCGCGGCAACATCGGCCGCCCCGGCGCCGGCGTCTGCCCCGTCCGCGGCCACAGCAACGTCCAGGGCGACCGCACCATGGGCATCTTCGAACGCCCCGCCCCCGCCTTCCTCGACGCCCTGCAAAAAGAATTCGGCTTCACCCCGCCCCGCGAACACGGCCTCGACGTCGTCCGCGCCATCCGCGCCCTGCGCGACGGACAGGCCAAGGTCTTCCTCGCCATGGGCGGCAACTTCGTCGCCGCCACCCCCGACACCGACGTCACCGAGGCCGCCATGCGCCGCGCCCGGCTGACCGTCCACGTCTCCACCAAGCTCAACCGGTCCCACGTCATCACCGGCGCCCGCGCCCTGATCCTGCCCACCCTCGGCCGCACCGAGCGCGACCGGCAGCACAGCGGCGACCAGTTCGTCACCGTCGAGGACTCCATGGGCATGGTCCACGCCTCCCGCGGCCGCCTCGCACCCGCGAGCCCCCAGCTGCTGTCCGAACCCGCCATCATCTGCCGCCTCGCCCGCCGCGTCCTCGGCCCGGCCGGCACCACCCCCTGGGAGGCGTTCGAGAAGGACTACGCGACGATCCGCGACCGCATCGCCCGCGTCATCCCCGGCTTCGAGGACTTCAACACCCGCGTCGCCCGCCCCGGCGGCTTCACCCTGCCCCACGGCCCCCGCGACGAACGCCGCTTCCCCACCGCCACCGGCAAGGCCAACTTCACCGCCGCCGGCATCGAGTACCCCCGCGTCCCCGAAGGCCGCCTGCTGCTCCAGACCCTCCGCTCGCACGACCAGTACAACACCACCATCTACGGCCTCGACGACCGCTACCGAGGCATCAAGAACGGCCGCCGCGTCGTCCTCGTCAACCCCGACGACGCGGCCGAACTCGACCTCGCCGACGGCTCCTACGCCGACCTCGTCAGCGAATGGACCGACGGCAGCGAACGCCGCGCACCCGGCTTCCGCGTCGTGCACTACCCCACCGCCCGCGGCTGTGCGGCCGCCTACTACCCCGAGACCAACGTCCTCGTCCCCCTCGACCACACCGCCGACACCAGCAACACCCCCGCCAGCAAATCCCTGGTCATCAGGGTGGAACGGCAGCTACCGGACCCGGCCTGATCACAGGCGGCGACCACCTGATAGGACGGTTCACCGGATAAGCCGTTCACCGCGCGACGGCCAAGGACGATCGGAGCCGCACCCATGGGCGAGCAGAGCCAGACCACGTTTCCGCAGGAGGTCCTCGACCAGTGGGCGGGCAGCGGCCTCGACCTGCGGTCCCTCTTCTCCGCCGGGCACCTCGGCGAACGGATGAGCGTACGGGTGGTGGAAGCGTCGCCCGAGCGCGTCGTCGGCACCATGCCCGTCGAGGGCAACACCCAGCCGTACGGGCTCCTGCACGGCGGCGCCTCCGCGGTCCTCGCCGAGACCCTCGGCTCCGTCGGGGCCATGCTCCACGGCGGCCCCAGCAAGATCGCGGTGGGTGTCGACCTCAACTGCACCCACCACCGCGGCGCACGATCCGGCCTGGTGACGGGCGTGGCCACCCCCGTCCACCGCGGCCGCTCCACCGCCACCTACGAGATCGCCGTCAGCGACGAGGACGGCAAGCGGGTCTGCACCGCCCGCCTCACCTGCATGATCCGGGAAACCGGCACCGAGGGCTCCACCGGCGCCTGACGCACCCCCGCACCCGAAACGGGCCGGCCGACTCCACCGCGGAGCGGCCGGCCCGTTCGCATGCCCCGCCGATCACGCCCACCCCGCGCGTAACAGTGAGTGACAATTTCCCGCCGTTACGCCACCCCTCAGCTCCCGGCCTCCCGCCGGGGCGCGCAGAAGACCGTCGAGCGCTGCCCGCCGATCGTCACGGAACACCCCTCGACGTCTTAGCGGAACTGCACCTTCTCACTAATGGGATGCCCGAAAGCAGGCAATAGGCGGGAATTGTCTGTACATTCCTCCTACACGGATGCCCTTTACGTGACCTACGTCATAACAAGACAGTCACATCATGGCCAGCACCTCTGCCCCCCATCGCCGCACACCCCTAGAGTCACGGCCAGTCACGACCCCGCCGGGCACTGCGCACGCCGACACCACCTCGCTCCTCGCCGCCCGGCGAGCGAAACGGCACCTCCACCAGGGGCCTCGCCAGGGAAGGGAATCACCGTGCGACACCGCTCCTTGCTCATCCTCACCACCGCGATCACCACAGGAGCCCTCACCCTCAGCGCGTGCGGATCACGCGACGAAAAGGGCAGCGGCAACACCGGCGGAGGCCCGTCGACCACCGTGGTGATCGGCCTGGACGCCCCCCTCACCGGCGACCTCTCCGCACTCGGCCAAGGCATCAAAAACTCCGCCCACCTCGCCGTCACCAACGCCAACAAAGCCAAGGAAGTACCCGGCGTCACCTTCGAACTCAAAGCCCTCGACGACCAGGCCCAGCCCACCTCCGGCCAGCAGAACGCCACCAAACTCGCCGGCGACAAAAAAGTCATCGGCATCATCGGCCCCCTGAACTCCAGCGTCGCCCAGTCCATGCAACAAGTCGCCCAGAGCAACAACGTCCCCCTCATCTCCCCCGCCAACACCACCCCCGACCTCACCCAAGGCAAGGACTGGAAGCAGGACAAACGCAAACGACAATTCACCACCTACTTCCGCACCTCCACCACCGACGAAGTCCAAGGCGCCTTCGGCGGCAAATACGCAGCCGAAAAAATCAAAGCAAAAACCGTCTACGTCATCGACGACCAGAAAACCTACGGCGTCGGCCTCGCCGCCGCCTTCACCGCCAAATTCACCGCCCTCGGCGGCAAAGTCGTCGGCACCGAACACGTCAACCCCGACGACCGCGACTTCAAAGCCATCGTCTCCAAAGCCAAAAGCGCCAACCCGGACCTCGTCTTCTACGGCGGCGAATACCCCGCAGCCGCCCCCCTGAGCCAACAACTCAAGGACGGCGGCCTCAAAGCCCCCCTCATGGGCGGCGACGGCATGTACAGCGGCGACTACATCACCCTCAACAAAAAATCCGCAGGCGACTACGCCACCTCAGTCGGCAAACCCGTCGAACAACTCGACTCCGCCAAAAAATTCGTCGCCGACTACAAAGCCGCCGGATACAAAGAAGCCTACGAGGCATACGGCGGGTCCACCTACGACGCCGCCTGGGCCATCATCCAAGCCGTCAAAACCACCGTCACCGCCAACAACGGAAAACTCCCCACCGACGCCCGCACCAAAATCGTCGAAGCCCTCAACAAAGTGAAATTCGACGGCGTCACCGGCCCCGTCTCCTTCGACCAGTACGGCGACACCACCAACACCATGATCACCGCCTACCAGGTCGACGCCGGCAAATGGGCCTCCCGACACAGCGCCGAATACAAAGGCTGACCACCGCACCACCACGGCCACGCCGCACGGGACCCGCACCACCAGCCACCCCGCACGGCCCCGCCGGCACCGACCAGCACCCCATCCCACCCCACGGAGGCCCGGCGGTGCACGAACTGCCGCAACAACTGGCCAACGGACTCATCCTCGGCGCGATGTACGGACTCATCGCGATCGGCTACACGATGGTCTACGGCATCGTCCAGCTCATCAACTTCGCCCACGGCGAGATCTTCATGGTCGGCGGCTTCGGCGCACTGACCGCCCACCTCGCCCTCCCCGACGGCACCGGCCTGCTCCTCGCCCTCCCCCTCATGATCCTCGGCGGCGTCCTCGCCTCCGTCGCCATCGCCGTCGCCGCCGAACGCTTCGCCTACCGCCCCCTGCGCGAAGCCCCCCGCCTCGCCCCCCTCATCACCGCCATCGGCCTGTCCATCGCCCTCCAGCAAGCCGTCTGGAAGTGGTACCCCGACGCCAAGAAAGCCCGCGTCTTCCCCCAATTCAAAGGCGAATCCCTCGACATACTCGGCGTCACCGTCCAACGCGGCGAAATCTTCCTCCTCGCCGCCGCCCCCCTCTGCATGCTCGCCCTCGGCCTCTTCGTCGCCAAAACCCGCACCGGCCGCGGCATGCAAGCCACGGCCCAGGACCCCGACACCGCCAAACTCATGGGCATCAACACCGACCGCATCATCGTCATCGCCTTCGCCATCGGCGCCGCCTTCGCCGCCATCGCCGCCGTCGCCCACGGCCTCAAATACGGCCAAGTCGACTTCCGCATGGGCTTCATCACCGGCCTCAAAGCCTTCACCGCCGCCGTCCTCGGCGGCATCGGCAACATCTACGGCGCCATGCTCGGCGGCGTCGTCCTCGGCGTCGCCGAAGCCCTCGCCACCGGCTACATCGAAGAAATACCCGGCATGACCCAATTCGGCGGCGGCTCCTGGAAAGACGTCTGGGCCTTCGTCCTCCTCATCCTCGTCCTGCTGCTCCGCCCACAAGGGCTGCTCGGCGAACGCGTCGCGGATCGGGCGTGATCCCCATGGCCGAAAACACCGAACCCACCGAGAACACCCAACACACCGGCAACGCTCAGACCGCCCGGACCGCCGACCCCGGCCGAACCGTCAAAACCCGCTCACCACACACCACTTCACTCATCCCCCTACCCCCCACCGCCGCCCGCCTCATCACCCTCACCGGCGCCGCCCTCACCATCCTCTCCACCTTCCTCGCCTGGACCTGGACCACCGCCTTCCCCGGCAACCTCACCGTCAACGGCTACCCCGGCGGCCTCCAGAACATCACCCTCACCGGCGCCATCCTGACCCTCCTCTACACCCTCGCCGGCCACCACACCCCCGGCCTCCGCGCCCTCACCCCCGCAGGCTCCACCGCCCCCACCCTCCTCCTCGCCCTCGGCACCTTCGCCACCACCTGGTACACCCTCGCCGCCATCACCACCGACCTCGGCGGCCTCATCCACCTCGAACCAGGCGGCTACACCGCCGCCATCGCCACCCTCATCACCCTCACCGGCGCCCTCGCCCTCCCCTCCGACCAGCCCTACCTCAACAACAACGGCACCACACCACCCTCCCCCTGGCGCCGCCTCCGCCACTCCCTCACCACCGGCCACGCACCCCGCCCCCGCACCCTCCCCACCTGGGCCGAAATCCTCATCATCGCCGCCGCCTACGGCACCGGCCTCTACGTCTTCGCCTACGGCATCGACACCGACTACGGCGAACTCTTCGTCGGCTACCTCCTCCTCACCACCTTCACCCTCACCGCACTCACCCGCGCCGGCCTCACCGCACAACTCAGCGCCCTCACCACCAAACACCGCAACATCACCCTCGCCGCCGCCTTCACCGCCGCCGCCTGCTTCCCCCTCATCCAGACCAACGACGCCCACGCCAACCTCGCCACCAGCATCCTGATCTTCGCCACCGTCGCCCTCGGCCTCAACGTCGTCGTCGGCCTCGCCGGCCTCCTCGACCTCGGCTACGTCGCCTTCCTCGGCGTCGGCGCCTACGCCGCCGCCCTCGTCTCCGGCTCCCCCGAATCCGCCATCGGCGTCCACTTCCCCTTCTGGGCAGCCGTCCTCACCGGCATCGGCGCCTCCCTCGTCTTCGGCGTCCTCATCGGCGCCCCCACCCTGCGCCTACGCGGCGACTACCTCGCCATCGTCACCCTCGGCTTCGGCGAGATCTTCCGCATCACCATGCTCAACCTCAACGGCAAAACCGGACCCGACATCACCAACGGCTCCATGGGAATCCCCAACATCCCCGAACTCGAAATCCTCGGCTTCAACTTCGGCGAAACCCACACCATCCTCGGCGCCCCCATCGGACGCTTCGGCAACTACTACCTCCTCATGCTCCTCGCCACCCTCCTCGTCGTCCTCGTCTTCCGCCGCGCAGCCGAATCCCGCATCGGCCGCGCCTGGGTCGCCATCCGCGAAGACGAAACCGCCGCCACCGCCATGGGCATCAACGCCTTCCGCCTCAAACTCCTCGCCTTCGCCCTCGGCGCCGCCCTCGCCGGACTCGCCGGCACCGTCCAAGCCCACGTCATCACCACCACCACACCCGACAGCTACCAATTCGCCGGCACCGTCCCACCCAACTCCGCCTTCCTCCTCGCCGCCGTCATCCTCGGCGGCATGGGCACCATCAGCGGACCCGTCATCGGCGCCGCCCTCCTCTACCTCATCCCGAACAAGATGGACTTCATGGCCGACTACCAACTCCTCCTCTTCGGCCTCGCACTCGTCCTCCTCATGCGCTTCCGCCCCGAAGGCATGGTCGCCGACCGCCGAAAACAACTCGAATTCCACGAAACCGGCCAACTCGACGTACCCGAGGCACGCCTCCCCGACAGCACAGTCGGCATCACCAAGGCGGAGGCATGACCCCCATGACCACCACACCCGACAAAAACCCCGCACCACGCACCGACAGCCCCGTGCTCCACGCCACCGGCGTCACCATGCGCTTCGGCGGACTCACCGCCGTACACGCCGTCGACCTCACCGTCGCCCACCACGAGATCGTCGGACTCATCGGCCCTAACGGAGCCGGCAAAACCACCTTCTTCAACTGCCTGACCGGCCTCTACATCCCCACCGAAGGCACCGTCACTTACAAAGGCACCGTCCTCCCACCCAAACCCCACCTCGTCACCGAAGCAGGCATCGCCCGCACCTTCCAGAACATCCGGCTCTTCGCCAATATGACCGTCCTGGAAAACGTCCTCGTCGGCCGCCACACCCGCACCGAGGAAGGACTCTTCTCCGCCCTCCTCCGCGGCCCCAAATTCCACCGCGCCGAAAAAGCCTCCACCCAACGCGCCATGGAACTCCTCCACTTCACCGGCCTCACCCCCAAAGCCGACCACCTCGCCCGCAACCTCCCCTACGGCGAACAGCGCAAGCTCGAAATCGCCCGCGCCCTCGCCAGCGAACCCGGACTCCTCCTCCTCGACGAACCCACCGCCGGCATGAACCCCCAGGAAACCCGCGCCACCCAAACCCTCGTCCGCGCCATCCGCGACCAAGGCATCGCCGTCCTCGTCATCGAGCACGACATGCGCTTCATCTTCAACCTCTGCGACCGCGTCGCCGTCCTCGTCCAAGGCGAAAAACTCACCGAAGGCACCGCCGAAACCGTCCAGGCCGACGAACGCGTCATCGCCGCCTACCTCGGCACCCCCTTCGAAGGCGCACCCGGCCAGGACGAAATCGCCGAAGTCGAAGCCGCCGAAGCGGACGCCCGCACAGAGGACAACCGATGACCCCCCTCCTGGAAGTCGAGAACCTGCGCGTCGCCTACGGAAAGATCGAAGCCGTCAAAGGCATCAGCTTCACCGTCGAAGCCGGCCAGGTCGTCACCCTCATCGGCACCAACGGCGCCGGCAAGACCACCACCCTGCGCACCCTCTCCGGACTCCTCAAACCCCTCGCCGGCACCATCCGCTTCAACGGCACCCCTCTCGCCGGAGTCCCCGCCCACCGCATCGTCGCCCTCGGCCTCGCCCACTCCCCCGAAGGCCGCCGCATCTTCCCCCGGCTCACCATCGCCGAGAACCTCCAGCTCGGAGCCTTCCTCCGCAAGGACACCGACGGAATCACCCACGACATCCAGCGCGCCTACGAGCTCTTCCCCATCCTCGGCCAACGCGCCGGACAATCCGCCGGCACCCTCTCCGGTGGCGAACAACAGATGCTCGCCATGGGCCGCGCCCTGATGTCCCGCCCCAAGCTGCTCATGCTGGACGAGCCCTCCATGGGCCTCTCCCCGATCATGATGCAGAAGATCACCGACACCATCACCGAACTGCGGGCCGCCGGCACGACGATCCTCCTCGTCGAACAGAACGCCCAGGCCGCGCTCTCCCTCGCCGACCACGGCCACGTCATGGAAACCGGCAAGATCGTCCTCTCCGGCACCGGCGCGGACCTCCTCCACGACGAATCCGTCCGCAAGGCATACCTCGGCGAGGACTGAGCGCATACGAAGAGGCCCGCACCGAACAAGATCGATGCGGGCCCGCTGCGACGGTTGAGGGCTACTGCCCCTTCGCCGACTTCTTCTCCTCGGCGTCCTCGATGACCGCCTCGGCCACCTGCTGCATCGACAGCCTGCGGTCCATCGACGTCTTCTGGATCCACCGGAACGCGGCCGGCTCGGTCAGCCCGTACTGCGTCTGCAGGACGCTCTTCGCCCGGTCGACCAGCTTGCGGGTCTCCAGCCGCTGCGAGAGGTCCGCGACCTCCTGCTCCAGGGCCTTCAGCTCGGTGAACCGCGAGACCGCCATCTCGATCGCGGGCACGACGTCGCTCTTGCTGAACGGCTTGACCAGGTACGCCATGGCCCCGGCGTCCCGGGCCCGCTCCACGAGCTCGCGCTGCGAGAAGGCGGTGAGCATCAGGACGGGCGCGATGGAGTCGGCGGCGATGCGCTCGGCGGCGGAGATCCCGTCGAGGACGGGCATCTTCACGTCGAGGATGACGAGGTCGGGCTTGTGCTCGCGCGCCAGCGCGACGGCGGTCTCTCCGTCGCCGGCCTCACCTACGACGGAGTACCCCTCTTCTTCGAGCATCTCTTTGAGATCGAGGCGGATGAGGGCCTCGTCCTCGGCGATGACGACACGGGTGGTGTGGGGAGGGGTGTGCGGCTGCTCGTCGTCGACGGGCGGCGTGGGCTCGGCGGCGGTCACGGGACTCCTCGCTCAGGGCAGGTGGTGCCCCATGAGCCTACCTAGCTGCGGTATGTTTGAGTAACGAAGGCCATGCGCTAACCTTGCTTTACAAGGCCCCGGTAGCCCAATTGGCATGAGGCAATGGATTCAAAACCCATACAGTGTCGGTTCGAGTCCGACCCGGGGCACTTCACCTTCGATTCGAAGGTTCGCTAAACTTTCCAACCGTTGGCGATCTTCACTCCCTGCGGTGAACATTGCTTCGATTTGGCCCGCGCGGACCAGAGCTCCAGCCAAGCTCGCAGACATGTACGACCGCGATACGCGCCAGCGAGCACTCTCACTCGTCAGCCAGGGTCACAGCCTCAACTCCGTGAGCAAGCAGACCGGAATCTCCCGGCACGCGATACGTAGCTGGCAGGTCAGGGTCGAACCGCTCGCACGCACATCGGAGTGCCCGCGCTGTTGCGCCACACCGCGCCTCCCCGAGAAGCCAGCCGCCTACGCCTACCTGCTAGGCCTCTACCTGGGGGACGGCCACATCGTCCACTACCGCACACACCGGGTACCGAGTCTCTCCATCGCATGCGATGGCAGCTGGCCAGGCTTGATCGACGTTGCGGCACAGACCATCGAGACCGTGTTTCCGGATAACAAGGTGTGCCGGGTGCAGAGCGTGGGCTGCACTTACGTGAAGGTCTACTCGAAGCACCTGCCGTGCTTCTTTCCACAGCACGGCCCCGGCAAAAAGCATGATCGCCGCATCACTCTCAGGCCCTGGCAGCAGCAGCTCGTGGACGCCCATCCATGGGAGTTCATCCGAGGTCTCGTCCACTCCGACGGCTGCCGCATCACGAACTGGGCCACCCGCCTCGTCAAGGGCGAGCGCAGGCGCTACGAGTACCCGCGATATTTCTTCACCAACACGTCCGAAGACATCATCCAACTCTTCACTGACACTCTCGACAAGGTCGGCGTCCAGTGGAAACCTGCTCGCCAGAGCCGAAGGGCACAGAACATCTCCGTAGCCCGCAAAGACTCCGTCGCCCTCATGGACGCCCACATCGGCCCCAAATACTGACTTACCGGTCCTCCCCGATGTGGTGCACCCGCACCAGGTTCGTCGTCCCCGCCACCCCCGGCGGGGACCCCGCCGTGATGATGACCATGTCGCCCTTCCGGCAGCGGCCGATCCTCAGCAGGTGCTCGTCCACCTGGTCGACCATCTCGTCCGTCGTCTGGACCATCGGGCCGAGGAACGTCTCCACCCCCCACGTCAGGTTCAGCTGCGACCGCGTCGCCGGCTCCGGCGTGAAGGCCAGCAGCGGGATCGGCGAGCGGTAGCGCGACAGGCGCCGGACCGTGTCACCGGATTGAGTGAACGCGACCAGGTACTTCGCCCCGAGGAAGTCGCCCATCTCCGCCGCCGCGCGGGCCACCGAGCCGCCCTGCGTCCGCGGCTTGTTGCGTTCGCTGAGCGGCGGGAGACCCTTCGCCAGGACGTCCTCCTCCGCCGCCGTCACGATGCGGCCCATCGTCTTGACGGTCTCCACGGGGTACTTGCCCACGCTGGTCTCGCCGCTGAGCATCACCGCGTCCGTGCCGTCGATGACCGCGTTGGCCACATCGGACGCTTCGGCGCGGGTGGGGCGGGAGGCGTCGATCATGGAGTCGAGCATCTGGGTGGCGACAATGACCGGCTTCGCGTTGCGCTTCGCCAGCTTGATTGCTCGCTTCTGCACGATCGGGACCGTTTCGAGCGGCATTTCGACCCCCAGGTCGCCTCGCGCGACCATGATGCCGTCGAAGGCGTCGACAATGCCGTCGAGGTTCGCCACGGCCTGCGGCTTCTCGATCTTCGCGATGACGGGGAGGCGGCCGCCCTCCTGGTCCATGATCCGGTGGACGTCCCGGATGTCGTCGGCGCTGCGGACGAAGGAGAGGGCGATGATGTCGGCGCCGGTGCGCAGGGCCCAGCGGAGGTCTTCAACGTCTTTGGTGGAGAGGGCGGGGACGGAGACGGCGACTCCGGGGAGGTTGAGGCCCTTGTGGTCGGAGATGAGGCCGCCTTCGATGACGGTGGTCCGGACGCGGGGGCCTTCGACCTGGGCGACTTCGAGGGTGACGCGGCCGTCGTCGACGAGGATGCGTTCGCCCTTGGTGACGTCGGCGGCGAGGCCGTCGTAGGTGGTGCCGCAGAGGTGGCGGTCGCCTTGGATGCCTTCTTCTACGGTGATGGTGAATTCGTCGCCGCGTTCAAGGAGTACGGGGCCTTCGTGGAATCGGCCGAGGCGGATCTTCGGGCCTTGGAGGTCGGCGAGGATGCCGACGCTGCGGCCGGTCTCTTCGGCGGCTTTGCGGACGCGTTCGTACCGGGCTTCATGGTCGGCGTAGGTGCCATGGCTGAGGTTGAAGCGGGCGATGTCCATTCCGGCTTCGACGAGGGCCTTGATCTGCTCGTACGAGTCGGTGGCGGGCCCCAGGGTGCAGACGATTTTCGCTCGGCGCATGGCACGACCTTATGACCTACTGGCGGGTAGACAATTCACCTCCGGTGGGCCCCCAACGTCCGTTGGGCGAAAGGCTGTTGACGACTTGTGAAACGTGCGCGGGGGCGCTCTGATGAGCGTGGGGGTGTTTCGTTGCGCGGGTGTCTTCAGAGCTGGGGGCGGGTCATCGTAAAGCGGGCGTTGACCTGTGCGGAGACGGTCTGGCGCTGTGGTTCGAGGTCGAGGGCGGGGGTGGGGTCGGGGCCTCCGTAGCCGGCGGTGCGGGTCATGCCGGCGGCGGCGCCCGCCGACGGGTAGTGGTCGGTGGTGTCGTCGGCGAGTTCGGTGAGGGCGACGAGGTGGGCGCCGAGGGCTTCGGCGTATTCGCGGGCGCGTTGGACGGCTTCCTGGACGGCTTGTGTGCGGGCGGTGCGGTGGGCGGGCGAGTCGGGGCGGAGGGCCCACCAGGGTCCGTCGATGCGGGTGTTTTCGAGGTCGGCGAGGCGGGTGGCGAGTTCGCCGAGGGTGGTGAAGTCGCTGAGGGTGGCAGTGAGGTGGATGCTGCCGTGGTAGGAGCGGACGCGGTCGCTGCGGCCTTTGTCGGCGAATTGGGGGATGACGGTGAAGGTGCCGGTTTCGAGTTTTTCGATGGTGTTGCCGTAGGAGCGGAGGAGTTCGAGGGCTTGGTTGTTGCGGCGGGTGAGGTCTTGCAGTGCGGTGGTGCGGTCGGTGTTGCGGGTGGTGATGGTGATGCCGATGTGGGCGATGTCGGGGTCGACGTCGAGGTGGGCTTCGCCTCGGACGGAGATGCGGGGGGTTTCGGGGGTGCCGTAGGGCGGGGCGGTGGGTGTGGTCATGGGCCCAGGGTCGCAGGTGGGGGTGTGATCGGGGTTACTGGGGAGTCATCAGATCGCAACCTTGTCGGGGGTGTTCTGGACGGGGGCGGTCCGGTCAGAATCTACGCGCGTTGTCTGTTACGAGTGGGGAGATGAAGTGACGCTTGACCGGCGGAATTTTCTGGGGCGTACCGCTGCGACGGGTGCGGGGGTGGCTCTTGTGGGGGCGGTGGGTGCGGGTTCGGCCGAGGCGGCCGGGGCGGGCTCCGACCGGGGTGACCGTAAGAAGCGGTACGCCTTGACGGTGATGGGGACGACCGATCTGCACGGGAACGTGTTCAACTGGGACTATTTCACCGATGCCGAGTTCGATGACAAGGCGCACAATGATGTGGGTCTGGCGAAGATCTCGACGCTGGTGAATGAGGTGCGCAGGGAGAAGGGGCGGCGGAATACGCTGCTCATCGATGCGGGTGACACGATTCAGGGGACGCAGCTTTCGTATTACTACGCCAAGGTGGATCCGATCACCAAGGCGCGGGGGCCGGTGCATCCGATGGCGCAGGCGATGAATGCGATCGGGTATGACGCGGCGGCGTTGGGTAACCATGAGTTCAATTATGGTATTCCGGTACTGCGGAAGTTCGAGGAGCAGTGTGATTTTCCGCTGCTGGGTGCGAATGCGCTGGATGCGAAGACGTTGCGGCCGGCGTTCGCGCCGTATGTGATGAAGCGGGTGTGTACGCCGTTCGGGCGGGATGTGAAGGTGGCGGTGCTGGGTTTGACGAATCCTGGTATCGCGATCTGGGACAAGGCGAATGTGCAGGGGAAGATGGTGTTCCCGGGGTTGGAGGAGCAGGCGGCGAAGTGGGTGCCGCGGCTGCGGTCGATGGGGGCGGATGTGGTGATCGTCTCTGCGCATTCGGGGAGCAGTGGGACGTCGTCGTACGGTGATCAGTTGCCGTATGTGGAGAATGCGGCGGCGTTGGTGGCGGAGCAGGTGCCGGGGATCGATGCGATTTTGGTCGGGCATGCGCATACGGAGATTCCCGAGTATCGGGTGGCGAATAAGAAGACGGGTAAGGAGGTGGTGTTGTCGGAGCCGTTGAAGTGGGGGCAGCGTTTGACGTTGTTCGACTTCGGTCTGGTGTGGGAGCGTGGTTGCTGGAAGGTGGAGTCGGTTTCGGCGAAGGTGTTGAATTCGAATACGGTGGCCGAGGACCAGAAGATTGTTCATCTGTTGCGGGATGAGCATGCGAAGGTGGTCGCGTATGTGAATCAGGTGATTGGTACGTCGTCGGCGGCGATGAGTGCGGTGGAGGCGCCGTACCGGGATACGCCGATCATTGATTTCATCAATCATGTGCAGGCGGAGACGGTGAAGGCGGCGTTGGCGGGTACGGCGTATGCGTCGTTGCCGGTGTTGTCGCAGGCGTCGTGTTTTTCGCGGACGGCGGCGGTGCCGGCGGGGAAGGTGACGATCCGCGAGGTGGCGGGGCTGTATCCGTTCGAGAATACGCTGGAAGCCCGGGTGTTGACGGGTGCGCAGTTGCGGGAGTATTTGGAGTTTTCGGCGCGGTACTACGTGCGGACGGCTGCGGGTGGGGCGGTGGATCCGGCGAAGCTGACGAATGCGGAGGGGATTCCGGATTATAACTATGACGCGGTCAGCGGCCTCTCGTACGAGATTGACATCGCGAAGGCGCCGGGGGCGCGGATCGGGAAGCTTTCGTTCGGCGGGAAGCCGCTGGACGACGCGGCGCAGTTTGTGCTGGCGGTGAATAATTACCGGGCGAGTGGGGGCGGTAATTTCCCGCATGTGGCGGGGGCGAAGCAGGTGTGGGCGAATTCGGAGGAGATTCGGAACACGATCATTTCCTGGGTGAAGGCCCGGGGGTCGATCGATGTGGGTGCGTTCGCGTCAGTGGACTGGAAGTTGACGCGGGATGGTGCGCCGGTCTTCTGAGGTGTGGGTGTGGGGCCGTGGCTGTGGCCGCGGCTCCAGGCCGAAGGTGGTGAAGGCGGTCCGCTCCGGGAGGGGGTAGGCCGTCTTTTGTGTGATGGCGTTGAGGATGGTGGCGCTGCGCCAGGCGGCGAGGCCGAGGTCGGGGGCGCCGACGCCGTGGGTGTGGCGTTCGGCGTTTTGGACGTGGATGGCGCCGGTGACCAGGGGGTCGAGGACGAGGCGGTGGTTTTCGTCGATGCGGGGGCGGTCGCTGTGGTCGCGGCGGATGTAGGGGTCGAGGGCGGCGAGGAGGGTTTCGGTGCGTCGTTCGCGGTAGCCGGTGGCGAGGACGACGGCGTCGGTGGTGATGCGGGAGCGGGTGCCTTGTTGGGCGTGTTCGAGGTGGAGTTCGACGCGGGTGGTGCCGACGCGTCCGGCGGTGCGGACGAAGACTCCTGGGGTGAGCACGGTGTCGGGCCAGCCGCCGTGGAGGCTGCGGCGGTAGAGCTCGTCGTGGATGGCGGCGAGGGTGCCGGCTTCGATGCCTTTGTGGAGTTGCCATTGCTGGGGCAGGAGTTGGTTGCGTACGGGTTCGGGGAGGGCGTGGAAGTAGCGGGTGTAGTCGGGGGTGAATTGTTCGAGGCCGAGTTTGCTGTATTCCATGGGGGCGAAGGCGGGGGTGCGGGCGAGCCAGTGGAGTTTTTCGCGGCCGGCGGGGCGGTTGCGGAGGAGGTCGAGGAAGACTTCGGCGCCTGATTGTCCGGAGCCGATGACGGTGATGTGGTCGGCGGCGAGGAGGCGTTCGCGGTGGTCGAGGTAGTCGGCGGAGTGGATGACGGGGACGTTGGGGGCTTCGGCGAGGGGGCGTAGGGGTTCGGGGATGTGGGGGGTGGTGCCGACGCCGAG
The DNA here is from genome assembly GCF_040646215.1 of Streptomyces sp. NPDC046215. Lineage (NCBI taxonomy): Bacteria > Bacillati > Actinomycetota > Actinomycetes > Kitasatosporales > Streptomycetaceae > Streptomyces > Streptomyces sp. NPDC046215. The sequence continues at coordinate 20,504 of NZ_JBEYZW010000049.1, forward strand.
GACGAGGTTGCGGGCGTAGGCGCGGCCGAGGGCGTCGGCTTCGCCGTCGGTGTCGAGTTGGGTGTAGTCGATTTCGAAGAGGTTGCGTTCGGGGTTCCAGCGGAGGGCGTCGATCTGGTGGCCGAAGTGGAGGCCGGGGAGGGATTGGCTGACCCAGCGGCAGTAGGCGTCGTATTCGGCGCGTTGGATGTGGAATCGCTCGGCGAAGTAGAAGGGGTAGAGGCGTTCTTTGGTTTTGAGGTAGTTGAGGAAGGTCCAGGGGCTGGTGGGGTCGGCGAGGGTGACGAGGTCGGCGAGGAAGGGGACTTGCAGGGCGGTGCCGTCGATGAGGAGGCCGGGGTGCCAGCGGAAGGTGGGGGTTTGGTCGTAGTAGGCGGTGCGGAGGCCGGGGATGCCGTGGGCGAGGGCGGCGAGGGAGAGGTTGAAGGGGCCGATGCCGATGCCGGCGAGGTCGAGGGGGTCGTCGGGGGTGGTGCGGGGTCCGGGGGTGGGGTTGGGGGGTGCTGAGTTCATGTGGGGGTGTGCCTTTCCACGTGGGTGAGGAGGTCGGTGAGGTTTTGGGGTGAGGTGTGGGGGTTGAGGAGGGTGGCTTTGAGCCAGAGGCCGTCGGGGGTGGTGGTGCGGCCGAGGGTGGCGTGGCCGGTGTGGAGGAGTTGGCGTCGGATGTGGGCGGTGGTCCGGTCGTTGGTGTGGGTGGGGCGGAAGAGGACGGTGCTCAGGGTGGGGCGGGCGTAGAGGTCGAAGCGGGGGTGCTTGTCGATGAGGTCGGCGAGGAGGTGGGCGGTGGCGCAGACGCGTTCGACGAGGTGGCCGATGCCTTGGCGGCCGAGGGCGCGGAGGGTGACGGCGATCTTGAGGATGTCGGGGCGGCGGGTGGTGCGGAGGGAGCGGCCGAGGAGGTCGGGGAGGCCGGCTTCGGTGTCGTCGGGGGCGTTGAGGTAGTCGGCCTGGTGGGCGAGGGGGTGGAGGGCGGTGGTGTCGGGGACGGCGAGGAGGCCGGCGGCGATGGGTTGCCAGCCGAGTTTGTGGAGGTCGAGGGCGATGGTGTGGGCGCGGTCGAGGCCGGTGAGGGCGGGGCGGAGGGTGGTGCTGAAGAGGAGTGCTCCGCCGTAGGCGGCGTCGATGTGGAGGGGGGTGTGGTGGGTGTCGCAGAGGTCGGCGAGGTGGGGCAGGGGGTCGATGCGGCCGGTGTCGGTGGTGCCGGCGGTGGCGATGGTGAGGGTGGGGGTGTCGCGTAGGGCGGTGAGGGCGTCGTGGAGGTGGGTGGGGTCGATGACGCCGGTGGGGGTGGGGAGGGTGTGGGGGGTGGGGAGGCCGAGGAGCCAGGCGGCGCGGTGGATGCTGTGGTGGGCGTTGGCGCCGCAGATGATCTGAAGTGGTGTGTGGGGTGTGGTGGTGCGGGCGTTTTCCCGGGCGAGGAGCAGGGCGAGCTGGTTGGACTCGGTGGCTCCGGTGGTGACGAGGGCGTCGGGTGCGGGGCGGGTGGGGTAGGCGAGGGCGGCGAGGGCCTGGGTGGTGAGGGCTTCGAGGGCGGAGGCGGCGGGGGCCTGGTCCCAGGAGTCGAGGGAGGGGTTGAGGGCGCTCGCGGCGAGGTCGGCCGCGGTGGCGAGGGCGAGGGGCGGGCTGTGGAGGTGGGCGGCGCAGTGGGGGTGGGCGGGGTCGGCCGAGTCTTCGGCGAGGGCGCGGACGAGGGTGTGGAGGCTTTCGTGGGCGCCGGTGCCGGTTTCGGGGAGGGCGGGGTGGGCGGTGGCTCGTATGCGGGCGGTGACGGCGTGGGGGCCGCCGGCGGGGAGGGGGCCGTTGCGGGTGGTGGCGCCTTGGGTGAGGGCGTGGAGGGTGGTGTCGAGGAGGGGGCGGAGCGCGTGGGGCCCTTGGGTGCCGCCCGCGAGGGGGGCGGGGGTGCTTGGTGCGGGGGTGGGCGCTGGCACGGGTCTTGCCCCTTTGGTGTGGGTCGGTGGGGGTCCGTGGGGTCGGGGCTCCGGGGCCGGGGGCGGACAGGTGAAGGGTCAGGGAGGGGTTTCGAGGGGGGTCTCGTGGGGGTCGGGGGCGGGTTTCGGGCGTCAATTGCAACAAGTTACTGGGGTCGCACGCTCGGTGACGGGGGTCGGGGTGGGGTTCGCTCGATGGGGGGACTGCCCTGCGGCGCGGGGGGTCGGGGTCTGCTAATGGGGGTGCGGGGCGACTGGGAGCGTTCCGTCGACTAATCTGCACCCATGGCCATGAACTCTCTCGCTCTCGACATCGGGCCGCTCAAGCCCGAGCTGATGCCGCTCGTCCTTGGGCTCGTCCTGTTCTTCATCCTTTTCGCCGTGATGGCGAAGGTGCTGCTGCCCCGGATCAACAAGGTCCTCGTCGAGCGCGAAGAGGCGACCGACGGACGTTTCGACGAGGCGGAGGTGACGCGTGCCGAGGCGGCGCGGGTCCACGCCGAGTACCAGGAGCTGCTGGCGGAGGCGCGGCACGAGGCCGCGCGGCTGCGGCAGGAGTCGGTGGAGCAGGGTACGGCGATCATCGCCGAGCTGCGGGCCGAGGGTCAGCGGCAGCGTGAGGAGATCATCGCTGCCGGTCACGCGGTGATCGACGCGGAGCGGGCGGTCGCGGAGGCGGAGCTGCGCGAGCAGGTCGGTGTGCTGGCGACGGAGCTCGCGGGGCGTATCGCGGGCGAGTCGGTGACGGACTTCGCGCGGGAGTCCGGTGTCGTGGACCGCTTCCTGGAGGAGCTTCGTACGGCGAAGCCGTCGGACGCGGTGGCCGACAAGCGCGACTGACGCGTGCGGCGCTGAGCGCCGGTTTGTGCGCGGGGAGACCCCCGTGACCCTTTCGGGTCACGGGGGTCTCCCTTTTTGCGTGTGGTGGGTGGGGCGGGGTCAGGCCGTCGTCGCGGATCTGATCTTCAGGGCGCGGCGGAGGTCGTCGAGCTGGTCGGTGAGCTTGCGGCGCAGGGCGGGGGTGGGGTCGGCGGTGCGCAGGCAGGTCTCGCCGAGGTCGAGGGTGTGCTGGTCGATGAAGGGGTGGGGGAAGCCGTGGGTGCCGGCGGCCGCGGCGAGGGCGGGGCCGCGGCGGGCGGCGAGGGCGACGGCTGCGGGGTGGTAGCGGTCGCGGTAGGGGGTCAGGAGGTCGAGCTGTTCGGGTTGCCAGAAGCCTTGGGCGGTGGCGGTGAAGAGGTAGGTGGAGAGCTGGGCCGAGGGGTCGTGGGTGTACATGGCCTGCCAGGCGGTTTCCTTGGCGGTGGGGTCGGGGAGGGCGGCGTGGCAGCGGGCGGCGCCTTCCCGGCCGGTGGCGCTGGGGTCGCGGGCGAGTTCGGTGTCGATGGTGGCGGGGGTGGTGGCGCCGAGGACGGCGAGGCGGGCGAGGGCGCGCCAGCGGAGGTCGGGGTCGAGGGTGGGGCCGCCGGGGACGGTTCCCTGGTCGAGCCAGTCCTGGAGGGTGTCGGGGTCGGTGGTGCTGTCGATGTAGGTGCGCACGGCGGTGAGGCGGATGCCGTGGTGGGTGGGGTTGTTGTCGGTTTGGGTGCGGTGGAGGAGGTCGCGGCAGAGGTCGGTGAGGGTGGAGAGGGCGACGGGGCGGGCGGTGGGGGTGGTGTAGCGGTCGGTGATCTGGTGGCGGGCGAAGGTGAGGACGCCTCGGGTGAGGGCGGTGTCGGTTTCGTGGGGGAGGTGGGCGCGGGCGGCGTCGAGGTAGGCGGCGGGGGCGAGTTCGCCGTCGCGGACCATGTCGCGGGCGGCGTTCCACAGGACGGCGCGGCTGAGGGGGTCGGGGAGGCCGGAGAGGGCGTGGAGGGCGGTGTCCCAGGAGTGGGGGTCGAGGCGGACCTTGGCGTAGGTGAGGTCGGTGTCGTTGAGGAGGAGCAGGTCGGGGCGGTGGCCGGTGAAGGTGAGGGTGTGGGTGCCGCCGCCTGCGGGGAGGTCGGTGTGGGCGCTGGGGCGGGGGGTGAGGGTGTGAGGGTTGTCGGGGGTGCGGTCGTAGAGGCCGATGGTGAGGTGGTGAGGGCGGGTGCCGTCGTGGTGGAGATCGAGCTGCCAGTGGCCGGTGGGTTCGGTGGTGGCGGCGGGGTGGGTGGTGTGTTGGGGGGCCGCGGCGGGGGTCTCTTGGGTGGTGAGGGTGGGGGTGAGGGTGTCGACGCCGCTGGTGCGCAGCCATTGGCCGGCCCAGGCGTGGACGTCGCGGTCGGTGGCGCGGGCGAGGGAGTCGATGAAGTCGGCGAGGGTGGCGTTGCCGAAGCGGTGGCGGGTGAAGTGGTCGTTGATGCCGGCGAGGAAGTCTTTTTCGCCGAGCCAGGCGACGAGTTGGCGCAGGGCGCCGGCGCCCTTGGCGTAGGAGATGCCGTCGAAGTTGAGGAGGGCGGCGGCGGTGTCGTGGACGGCGTCGGGGTCGGGGGCGACGGGGTGGGTGGAGGGGCGCTGGTCGGCGTCGTAGCCCCAGCCCTTGCGGGTGACGGCGAATTCGGTCCAGGCGCCGTCGAAGCGGGTGGCTTCGGTGAGGACCTGGTAGCCCATGTATTCGGCGAAGGACTCGTTGAGCCAGATGTCGTCCCACCATTGGAGGGTGACGAGGTCGCCGAACCACATGTGGGCCATTTCGTGGGCGAGGGTGACGGCGCGGCCTTCGCGTTCGGTGTCGGTGACGGCCGAGCGGAAGACGTATTCGTCGCGGAAGGTGACGAGGCCGGGGTTCTCCATGGCGCCGGGGTTGAATTCGGGGACGAATGCCTGGTCGTAGGAGTCGAAGGGGTAGGGCTCGTCGAAGATTTCGTGGAACCGGTCGAAGCAGCGGCGGGTGATGTCGAGGAGTTCTTCGGCGTCGGCGTCGAGGTGGGGGGCGAGTGAGCGGCGGCAGTGGAGGGCGAAGGGCAGGCCGGCGTGGCGGGTGTGTACGGAGTGCCAGGGGCCGGCGGCGAAGGCGATGAGGTAGGTGCTCAAGGGCGGGGTGGTGGCGAGTTGCCAGCGGCCGTCGGCGGGGTCGCCGGTGCGCTGGGCGATGGCGTTGCCGAGGACGGTCCATTCGGGGGGTGCGGTGACGGTGGCGTCGAAGACGGCTTTGAGATCGGGCTGGTCGAAGGCGGCGAAGACGCGCTGGACGTCGTCGAGGAACGCCTGGGTGTAGAGGTAGGTGAGGCCGTCGGCGGGGTCGGTGAAGCGGTGCATGCCTTCGCCGGTGCGGGAGTAGCGCATGTCGGCTTCTATGCGCAGTTCGTGGGGGCCCGCGGTGAGGGCGGGGAGGGGGAGGCGGTTGTCGTCGAGGGTGGCGGGGTCCAGTGGCCGGCCGTCGAGGGTGGCGCGGTGGAGGGTGGCGGGGCGGAGTTCGACGAAGGTGTCGGCTGTGTGGTGTGCGGTGAAGCGGATGGTGGTGGTGGAGCCGAAGAGTTCGTCGCCGCGGGTGAGGTCGAGGTCGATCGTGTAGTGGTGGACGTCGAGGTGGCGGGCGCGGGTCTGCGCTTCGTCGCGTGTGAGTACGGGCATGGGGTCATGCTGCCGCATCGCTGGCGCTGGGCCAGGGGGTTATTACTGTGCGTTGCCGGGGGGCCTGCGGCCGGCTTCGGGGGTGGGTGCGGGGGGCGGCCGGGGAGCGGGTGCGGGCGGGTGGTTGGTCTGCGGGCAGGCCCGACCATGGGGGTGGGAATGTTGAGCCCGGCGATGGGCCTACGGCCAGCCCCGGGCTCGGGCTGAGGGTCGTGCGCGTGACCGGGCTGCGGGCGGGACCGACCGTGGCGGTGGGCTGAGCCCGGCCACGGGGCTTGCGGCCGGTCTGGGACGAGGCCGGGGCGGCAGGCGATCGTCTCTGTAGCCGGTCGGCCCACTTGTGGCTGTGAGCGGAGTTGAGCCCGGCATCGGGCCGGCCGCCCGGCAGGGGCTCGCTTGGGCGGGTGGGCCGGTGCCGCGGGACGCGCCGACTTGTCGACGGTCGCCCTGCTGTCCGACAAGCCGACGGCAGCCACAGGGTCGTGTTTGCGCGCGCCATGGGCCGCCGGTTGCCGACACCAGCCGTGGCGACGGGAGCGGTTGAGCTCGGCACCGTGCCCGATGCCCGGCAGGCCCGGGCGGGGACCGCTGGGGTGGATGCGCGGGCGCTCCACGTGATGCCGGACCACCGGCCGTCGACGGGCCGTCACCGCCACAGCCGACAGCACCGGTATCGCGGCGGAGGCCGCACAGCTGACGCCAGCGGTCGGCCCGACCGCGTCAGGTGCGGGAGCCGCGGCGGGGCCGCTACCGAGACGGGCGCGTCCGCGCGGCCTCGGCCTCGGCGGCCCGGTTCCGCAGCAAGTCCCCCGCCGGTTGGGCTTGGCCAGTCTGAGCCGCGTGTCACCATCAGGGCTGCCGCGACCACTCCCCCGAACTCGGTACGCGCATCGGCAGCCCACCCTCCGCAGCGAGCCCCGTCACCGGTTCGGTGGAGCTCGCGCCCTTGAGGGCCGCGCCGGACGATCCGGGCTCTTGCCGACGTGACCGCCGGGGGGCGCAGAGGCCCGGAGCGGCGCCCGGACACGTGCGCCCGGTGGACATCCCGGTGACCCGCCCTCCGCAGCGAAGCCGTAGCCAGATCGGGGCGGGCAGGCTCGTACCCCCGAGTCGGCTGCAGGCGACCGCTCCCCCAGCCGGCGCGTCCGGGCGGCACCGGGGCGGCGGTCCGACCAGCAGGCCGATACGCGCCCCGGCAGGCCGCCCTCCGCAGTCGAAGCTCACAGGCGGCGCCGACTCGCCTAGGCGCCCACGCACCCCTGGGGTCCGCCGCAGGCGACCCGCTCCCCCGCCGGCACAGCCGCGCGGCGCCGTCCGCCCGGCCGGACAGACAGCGGCAGCCAGGCCCACGGTCCGCCACCGAGAATCCGCCCCGCTAACCCGTACCCGCAAGCCCGCCGCAGGCGACACTCCCCCACCGGCGCAACCGCGCGGCACCGGCCCGGCCCGGCCGGACACGCACCGGCCGCCAGGCCAACGGCCCACAGCCCGCAACCCGCCATCCGCGTTCGTCCCGCGAAAGGCCCGTGCCCCCGAAGCCCGCCGCAGGCGATCAGGCTCGGGCGATCGTCTCGTGGTGGCGGATGACCTCCGCGATGATGAAGTTGAGGAACTTCTCCGCGAAGGCGGGGTCGAGTTTGGCGTTTTCGGCCAGTTCGCGGAGGCGGGCGATCTGGCGGGATTCGCGTGCGGGGTCGGCGGGGGGCAGTTTGTGGGCGGCCTTGAGGTGGCCGACCTGCTGGGTGCATTTGAAGCGCTCGGCGAGCATGTGGATCACCGCGGCGTCGATGTTGTCGATGCTGTCGCGCAGCCGGCCCAGCTCGGCGGTCACGGTTTCTTCGTTGGCACTGTTGCTCATGGCCACCGACTCTAAGCGGACGGGCGGGCTTCGGTGACCGGTGGGTGCTCGGGGCCGGGTGCGGCGTGCCCGGCGTGCGCGGAGCCGGAAGCGGACGGAGGCGGCGCCGACGCGGCGGGATGAAGAGGCGGCTGACGTAGGGGGTCGTCGTAGGCAAGGTCGTCGTAGCCGACGCGGCGGGCGATGGCGGCGACGGGCGGTTCGGGGGCGGCGTGGAGTTCCTCGGCGCGGGCGAGGCGGATGCCGAGGAGGTTGGACTGACGGCCGGGAACGGGCAGGATCGGTCAGATGATCGCGAAATTTCTGAGTACCGTCGTCGACTGCCCGGATCCGGTGGCCCTGGGCCGTTTCTACGCCGGGATCCTCGGCGGACGTCTGGATGACAGCGACCCGGAGTGGACGGAGCTGTACGCCCCCGGCCAGCGGATCTCGTTCCAGCGGGTGGCGGACTACCGTCCGCCGCGGTGGCCGTCCCAGGAGCATCCGCAACAGCTGCATCTGGACTTCGTGGTGGACACGCGCGCGGATGTGGAAGCGGCGCAGCGGGAGGTGCTCGCGCTGGGGGCGGTGTTCCTGCACGACAGCGGGGGTGAGGTGCGGGGCTTCCGGGTCTTCGAGGATCCCGCGGGGCATCCTTTCTGCCTGTGTTACGGGCAGAGCTGACGGGCCGGCCGGGTCCGTCAGTTCAGGCCGGCTCCCGCTGCTCGCAAGGCGGCGCCCGCTCCCCCGGTGAGGGGTGCGCCGTGGCCGAAGCAGGCGGTGTCGGTGTCGAGGGCCGCCTGGCGGTGGAAGGAGTCGATGGCCTGCCGCCGGTCGACGTTGAAGACGCCGAGTATGGGCCGCGGGTCGTTGGCGATGGTGTCGCCGGTGAAGAGGACCCCTGAGGTGGGGAGGTGCAGGGCGATGCCTCCGGCGGTGTGGCCGGGTACGTGGAGGACGCGGACGTCCTCGCCCCAGTCGAGGGTGTCGCCGTCGTGGAGTTCGCGGTCGACGGGGCAGGGCGGTGCCACGGCGGTGTGGATGTCCGGGGGGAGGGAGGCGTGGAGCGGGATCTCCCAGTCGAGGAGGACGGGCGGCGTCTCGGGGCGGTGTCCGCGGATCACGTCGGCGTCGGCGGTGCCGGCCAGGACGCGGGCTCCGGTGGCCGCCGCGAGGGGGGCGGCGGAGCCGGTGTGGTCCACGTGGGAGTGGGTGAGGACGATCTCGCGGAGGTCGCCGGGGGCCGCTCCCAGGTCGCGCAGGGCGTCGAGGATCTTCGGCGCGTAGCCGGGCGGGCCGGTGTCGATGAGTGCCCAGCCGTCGGGCAGGCGCGCAATGTACGCCTGCCCGACGTGGAAGCACAACATCCAGACGGCAGGAGTGATGTGGAACACATGCATGGGCCTCACCCTAGTGATCTTCCGGGGTGGGGCCGGGGCGTGCGCCGAGGGCGTGTTGCGCCCGGGGGCGGGTGTGTTCAGGCCGTGCGCGGGCGGTCGACGGGGAAGAGGGCGGTGACCTCCCAGCCGCCTTCGGGTGCGGGGCCGGCGCGGAGGAGGCCGCCCATGGCCTTGGCCCGTTCGCTGAGGCCGACGAGGCCGAAGCCGCCGCCGCGGGCCCGGTCGGAGAGGGTGGCGGCGTTCTTGCCGTCGTCGGCGATGCGCAGTTCGACTCCGGCGGGCACGCCGCGGACGCCGATGCGTACGGCGGTGGCGTCGGCGGCGTGTTTGCGGATGTTGGTGAGGGCTTCGCGGACGACGCGGTGGACGCCGGCGGCGACTTCGCCGGGGATCCAGTTCTCCATGCCCTGTTCGATGTAGAGGACGACGGGGGGTCCGGTGCGGGCGAAGGAGTCGGCCAGGGCGCGGACCTCGGGGAGGCCGGCCACGGGCTCGGTCTCGGCGTCACCCTCCCGGAGGATGCCGACGAGGCGCCGCATGGCCTGGAGGGACTCGCCGGCCGAGGTCTCGATGCGGGCGAAGGCCGCGGCGGCGGCTTCCCCGTCGAGTGCGGTGAACCGGGCGGCCTGTGCCTGGACGACGATGCCGGTGACGTGGTGGGCGACGAGGTCGTGGAGTTCCCGGGCGAGTTCGAGGCGCTCGGCCGTCCGTACGGCGGCCATGTCGCGGACCCGCTGTCCGGCCTGGGTGCGCAGGAGCAGCGAGTAGGCGGTGACGACGGCGGTGAGGGTGCCGAAGACGGCGGTGAAGCGGCCGGGGTGGAGGTCGCGGACGGGGGCGGCGAGGCAGGCGACGGCGAGCAGTGGGCCGAGGACGGCGGCGACGCGGGTGGGGGACCGCTGGATGACGGCGGTGAGGAGGACGAGGAGGGCGATGTCCTCGCCCATGCCCCAGACGACGGAAGGGTGCGGGCCGGCCATGAGGACGACGGAGGTGGTCCAGGAGACGGCGACGGCGGCGGTGGCCCGTACGGTCAGGGGGATCCAGCTGTAGGGGACGGCGCACAGGCAGACGGCGACGCCGGAGGCCAGGACCACGGCGTGGGGCTGGCTGGGCCGGCGGGCGAGGGAGATGCCTTCGAAGCCGACCAGGCAGAGCAGGGCGACGGCGAAGGCGGCTTTCGCGGCGGTGGCCCGCCGGGGGTGCCGGGCGGCCCACCCGGCGAGTCTGTTCACGGGCCGCCCGTGGCCAGTCCGCTTTCCCAGGCCCAGGCGGCGATTTCGACGCGGTTGCGGGCGTCGAGCTTCATCTGCACGTTGGCCAGGTGGGTTTTGACCGTGGAGAGGGAGACGAAGAGTTCGGCGGCGATCTCGGCGTTGGTGGCTCCGCGGGCCAGGCAGCGCACGACGTCGGCTTCCCGGTCGGTGAGCGGTTCGGAGGGGGCTTTGACAGAGCCGGCGGCCTTGGCGGGGGCCATGTCGCGGAGCAGGCGGACGGTGATGGCGGGTGAGATGAGGGAGTCGCCGACGGCGGCGGCGTGCACGGCTTCGACGAGCATGGCGGGGCTGGCGTCCTTGAGGAGGAAGCCGGAGGCGCCGTTGCGCAGTGCGGTGTGCACGTATTCGTCGAGGTCGAAGGTGGTGACGATGACGATGCGGGGGCGGCGGGCGCGTTCGGGGTGGGTGGCGGCGAGGGCGGAGAGGCGGCGGGTGACTTCGAGGCCGTCGAGTTTGGGCATGCGGATGTCGAGGAGGAGCACGTCGGGCAGGTGTTCCTCGACGGCGGCGAGGGCGGCTTCGCCGTCGACGACGTCGGCGACGACCTCGATGTCGGGCTGGCTCTCCAGGATCATCCGGAAGCCGGTGCGGACCATCTCCTGGTCGTCCGCGATGACCACGGTGATCGCCATGCTGTTTCCTCGCCCTGTTCCTGGTGCTGTCGTTCGAGGGGTGCCTGTCGTTCCATGTCAGCGGGGGTGACCGGGGGTCGCAACCGCAGTGGCTCAGGCGCCGGTGCGGCTCTGGCGGCGCAGCGCGACGCGGACGGCGCAGGCGCCGCCGGCGGCGGTGAGGAGGGCGGCGCCGGCGAGGGCGGGGGTGCTCATGTCGTGGCGGTCCCGGAGGGTCTCGCCGGCTTCGACGGCGCGCTGGACGGGGTTGCCGGAGGCGAGGTGGGCCGTGCCCGTGCCGCCGGCGCCGGCGCTGTTGGTGGTGGCCGGGGTGACGACGGTGGTGGCCGTGGTGCGGTGTGCGGTGCCGGAGGTGAAGTCGTAGTAGTGGGCCGGTCCGGTGCCGTCGAGGGTGGCGCGCAGGGTGGGCCGGTCGGTGCCGGCGCCGAGGATCCGCAGGTGGAGGCGGTTGAGGTCGGCGGCGGGGTGGGCGCTGTCGAGGGTGTGCTCGCCGGTGCCGCGGGTGGTGACGGTGACGGTGGGGGCGTCGGTGCCGGAGGTCAGGCGGGCCCGGCTGCCGTCGGGCAGCCGGATCTGCTGCACGGCGGTGGGGCGGTTGTCCTGCCGGGCGGTGTCCTTGGTGTCTGCGGCGACCGCGGCGGCCGTCGGCCAGAGCACCGCGCCGACGGCGGCGGTGAGGACGGTGGCGGCGGCGATGCGGGTCTTGGCGGACACGGAGGTCCCTTTCCGTACGGGCGGGTCGGACTGCGGGCCGCCGGTTCCGGATCGCCGGGGTTCTCCGGGGGCCGTCGCACCACCCTGTTCACGTTACGGATGCCGAAGGGGTTCACACGTCGGCTGTCCGACCATTCTCGTCTCGGCCGAAAGGATGACGGGGGCCCGTCCGCGTCATACCGGAGTCGTGCGGGCGGGCCGGGGAAGGGGGGCTCGTGCTGGGCCGTCCGGGTCCGGGGTGACCTCCGGACGGCCCAGTGGCCGGCGGGGCGGGGGCACGCGGGTGCCTCCGCGGCGGGGCCGGCCGGGGTCAGCGGCGGCCGAGGCCGGCGGCCGCGCTCTTGATGCTCGCGGCGAAGGTGCTCACCTCGGTGTAGACGCCGGGGTAGCCGGGCCGTGCGCAGCCCTGGCCCCAGCTGACGACGCCGACCTGGATCCAGGCTCCGGCGTTGTCCTTGCGGAACATCGGGCCGCCGGAGTCGCCCTGGCAGGTGTCCACGCCGCCGGTCTGGAGGTAGCCGGCGCATATCTCTTCGCCGGGGGTGAGGCTGCCGCCGTAGGCGCGCTGGCAGGCGGTGTCGTCGACGTAGGGGACGGTGGCCTTGCGCAGCTGCCGCTGCTGGCTGCCGCCTTCGCGGTCGGCGCCCCACCCGGCGATGGTGAAGGTGCCGTTGTTGTACGCGGTGGTGTCGGCGATGTTGAGGGTGGGGAGGTTGATGGGCTTGGCGAGTTTGATCAGTGCCCAGTCCTTGCCGGTGCCGTTGTAGCCGGGGGCTTGCAGGACGTAGGTGGACTTGACCTTGACGGCCTGGGAGGAGTTGAGGTCGACGGCGCCGGCGGTGGCGGTGATCGAGGTGTTCGCTCCGGTGCCGTTCACGCAGTGGGCGGCGGTCAGGACGATCTGCTGGGTGTAGAGGGAGCCGCCGCATCCCATGGACAGCCGCACCATCCAGGGGAATTCGCCTTGCTGGGCGGTGGTGCCGCCGACGACGGACGGGCCGGGGTGGGGTCCGGGGTCCGAGGCGAGGGCGGTGCCGGGCTGGAGGCTGACCGCGGCGAGGGCGACCGCTCCGACGGCGAGGGTTCTTTTGAGCACGGTGAGGAAGTTGCGCAAGGTACTTCCTTTCGTGGGAGGTTGCGCGCGTTTTGTCAGGCGCATGTCAATCCGATATGCGAACATCAGCCTGCGCTGCGCGGTGTGATTATGAGGATTGAGTGACCGCACGACAAGGCCGGTGTTTCGGCCAGCCGCCGCGGCCTCCGGCCGCTTCCCCGCGCTCCGCCCGCCCGCGCCGGGCCCGCCCGTAGAGTGGGAAGGCAGGCCGGAACGGACCGAGGGGGTGGTCACGTGGGCTCGACCGTGGAGATCGCGCACGGGTTCCCGCACGTGGAGACCGTGCGCGCCGCGATCACCGCGCTGTACAAACGGCTCTCCCACGACACCGTGCACTCCTTCGGCAGCAGTGTGCCGCCGGCCGACGCCGCCTTCTCCGACGACGAGAACCCCTACCTGGGGGTGCAGCGGGTCGCCGGAGCGATGGTGCGGCACCTGCGGCTGCCCGACGCGCGGATGATCGTCAGCTTCCGGGAGATGGCACACGCCGGGAGCGTGGAGCTCGCCGCCGGGCCGGAGTACTTCATCGAGCTCAACTCCCGCTTCAAGAAGCACCGCAGGGACATCGGCGCGGCCCTCGCGCATGAGGTGATGCACGTCTACCTGCACCGGCTCGACCTGGCCTTCCCCGGCACCCGGGACAACGAGATCCTCACGGACACGGCGGCGGCGTACCTCGGTTCGGGGTGGCTGCTGCTGGACGCCTACCGGGAGTCGTCGGTCACCACGCAGAAGCTCGGGTACCTCACGCCGGAGGAGTTCGGCTACGTCCTGGCCAAACGGGCGCTGGCGTTCGGGGAGGACCCCGCCCCCTGGTTCACCAGCCCGCAGGCGTACGACGCCTACGTGCGGGGTCGCGAGCTGGCCCGCCGGGAGGCGCGCCGGCCGCCGCTGGCCGGGGCGGGGCGGCTGGGCCGCCACCGCTACGCGCGCGACCGGCGCACGGCGTCGCCGTCACCGACGGCGGGGTACGCGTTCGAGAGCGGGGATCCCGTGCGGGTGAGCTTCCCGTGCCCGACGTGCCTGCAGCGCATCCGCGTCCCGGTACGGGGGCGCGTGCGCGCGCGGTGCGGGTTGTGCGGGACGGTGCTGGAGTGCGATACGTAGTCGCTGGGCCGCCGGGTCGCTGGCCGCTGGGCCGCCGGGTTGCGGGGGGGGGCGGCTTCCCCGGGGGCGGGGACGGTTCGGCACCGCCGAAACGGTCGTCGAAACGTCTCGCCGCCGCGGCGGAGGTAAGGGGCTGACACCGGCCCCCACCCGCCGCGACGGCAGGCTCCCCCGCCGGCCCTCCCGGCGGTGCCGCACTACCGGCAGCGGCCGGGGCCCGGCGACGGCCCGCGGTCGCGGCAGACCCGGGCGCCGACCCTCTCCCCGCGAACGCGGATCCGGCACCGCCGAAACGGTCGTCGAAACGTCTCGCCGCCGCGGCGGAGGCAGGGGGCCGGCACCGGCCCCCACCCGCCGCGACGGCGAATCCGGCACCACCGGACCGGGTGGCGGGGCGGCCCGCCGTCGCGGCGGAGAAGGGGACCCCGCCCCGCCGCGACGGCGGGCTCCCCCACCGGCCCTCCCGGCGGTGCCGGGCTGCCCGCAGTGGCTGAGGCCCGGTGTCGGCCCGCAGTCGCGACGACGCCCCGAGCGGCAGCGAACGGCGGGCAGCCGTCAGCGCCACCACTCCCGCAAAACCCGTTCCGCCCGTTTGCCGTGCGGGGTGTAGGCCAGGCGTGCGGCCGTCTCGCCGCTGTCCGGCCAGTCGTCCCACATCCACCAGCTGACCCCCGCCCACCACGGCTTGCCGTCCATCGCGGTCAGCAACGCGTCGTACGCGGCGGCCTGTTCGTCCTCGCCGCTGCGTTTGCTGACGGTCCAGGAGTACGGGGCCGTGGTCGTGCCGCGCTGGCTGACATAGCCGGCCTCGGTGAAGAGGATCTTCCGGTGGTGCCGGGCGGAGAACGCCGCGAGCTCCTCGACGATGGGCCGCCACGCCTCGCGCAGCCGGTCGGTGTCGGTCGTCGCCCGGTCCGCGAGGGGCCAGTAGGCGTCGATGCCGATGACGTCGAGGCGGTCCCAGAACGGGATCTGCCGGTACTCGTCGTAGTTGGCGGCGTACGTCAGCGGGCCGCGGTAGCGCTCGCGGACCGCGTCGACGACCTTGCCCCAGCGCCCGCCGTCCCGGGAGGTGCCCGTCAGTTCCGTGCCGACGGCCAGCTGCTCGGCCCCCGTGTCGGCGGCCAGGCGCGCGTAGTGGGTGATGAAGCGCTCGTACGCGGCGAACCAGGCGCCCGGGTCGCCGGGGCGGATCGTGGAGCGGTCGCCGCCCTTCACCAGGTCGACATGTGGCTTGACCATGGTCTTGAGGCCGGCGGCGTGGGCGAGGCCGATGATGTGGCGCAGGCTCTCGTCGGAGGCCGTCTCGTCCGTGGTGCGGATCGCGGAGTCCGTGGCCCGGTCCTGGTACCAGGTGGGCGTGAAGGTCACCCAGCGGGCGCCGGTGGCCGCGATCTGCCGGAGGTAGGTGGCGGCCTCGGGCCGGCTGTAGTCGTCTGCGCCCCAGGCGGGGAGCGTGATGCCTTTCAGACCGTCGGCCTTCCTCTCGGGCCTCTCGGATCTCTCGGATCTCTCGGATCTCTCGGGTCGGGCGCTCCCCCCGCCGCCGGGCGCGGAATCCCCCGAGGAGCACCCGGCGAGGAAGAGGGCGGCCGCCACCGCGACGGCGGCCGCCCTCCTCATCGCGTTCACTTGGTGAGTTCCGCGGGGGCGACGAACGTGTAGCCGAGGGCGCGGATGCCTTCGACCGTCTGCTTGAGCGGCTCCACCTCGAAGTACGGGTGGTAGAAGAAGCTCGCCACGCCGTCGCGCACCGCCAGGTTGGCCTTGGCGGAGGCGATCAGATCGGCGGGGTGCCTGGCCGGGTGGTTGTTGAACGGCTCGGGCTCGTAGTTGCCGAGGTTCTCGGGCAGCACCGTGGTGCCGTAGACGTCCTTCACGGCGTACGGGAAGAACTGTCCGATGTAGCGGCTGGGATCCGCGGTGGTCCCGCTGAGCGTGCCGGTGAAGTACAACGACCTCTCCAGACGGGCGGAGAAATTCTTGCCCAGGACACGGTAGTCCGTGGCGGACGCCGCGTAGTGCGGAGTCGTCCACAGGGTCGGCTTGGGCAGCCCGGCGGCGGCGAAGGCGGCGAGGCCCGAGGTGACCCGGGACTGCGCCCAGGCCGCGGAGTCCTCGGCGACCGGCCCGTCGTAGATGACGTTGTCGGCGGCGTCGACGTGCGCCCGGAAGAACTCGAAGTCGTCGCCGCTGACGCCGTTGTAGGGGTTGCTGACGTTGCCGTACTGGTGGGTGAACCCGTGGTTCATCAGGACGGCGCCCCGGGCCAGCATGTATTTGATCGCGTCCACGACCTGGGGGGCCTGGGACAGGGTGACCGTCTTGGGCACGCCGTTGTTCAGGACGCCCTTGGGGTCGGTGTAGACGGGGATGACGTTGATCCCGTACGGGACCTTCTGGGAGTACAGGTAGTCGGCCATCGCCCGCAGCTTGGCCGGCTCGGCCTCGGGGCTGATGTCCTCCAGGCGGACGAACGCCCGGTGCCGCTCGGCGGTCGCGGGAGCGAGCGCGTCGAAGAGGAGGTCCTCGAAGACGATGACGCGGTCGCTCTCGGAGACGTAGGAGAAGGGGATTTCCCCCAGGTAGGTGAGGTTGCCGGAGCGGATCGCCCAGGGGCTGACGGCCCCGGAGTCGGCGTCCCGGGCCTGGGCGAGCTGGGTGACGGCCGGGTGGCCGGGGCCGCTGAGCAGCGCCGGGTGCAGGACTCCGCCGTCGTGGCCGGCGGGGATCTTCCGGGTCAGCTGCTGGCCCTTGTAGTCGACCCTGGTGATGTGGCCGACGCCGCCGCTCGTCCCGTAGAACGAGTTGGTGGGGTCCCAGCCGTACTTCTGCCCGAACTGCGTGACCCCGACCGCGTTGGCCATGTTCCAGATGTTGTCGCCGATCCAGGTGACGGGCCGGCTGGTGGCCAGGGCGTCCCGGTAGAAGGCGGCGGGCACGGCGTCGGGGATCGAGCCCCCGTAGTAGGTCGAGCCCAGGTACACGGTGGCCGTGTACTGCTCGACGAGGCCGGGCGTGTAGGCGGAGACGGGCTTGGCGGTGACGGTGCCGAAGTGGCCCGCGAGGTTCGCCGTGGCCATCGCGTAGAGCTCGCCCAGCCGCCCGTAGGGGCCGGCCGTGTCGTAGAGGACGAGGGCGGAGGTGCCGGCCGCGGCGGCCGCCTTCGCGGCGGGGGCGGCGGGGGCCGCCGTGCCCTTGCTGCCGAGCGGGACGGTCGTGGCGGCGGTTTCCGCCGGGGCCGCGGGCTGGACGGCGGGGCGGATCGTGAGGGACCCGGCGCGGCGCTGCCGGTCGAGGGTCAGACGGGAGCCGGCCCAGGCGGCGAGGTCCTTGGTGCTCCGCGCGGAGAGCGAGACGGGATTGACGGCGTCGGTGCTCCGCGGTCCGGATATCGGGACTCTGGCGGCCTCGGCGCCCGAGGAAAGGACGACGCCGCCCGTCAGGGCGGCGATAAGCATGACGACGGAGGAGACCCGGGAAATCCGTGGTCTCTTCCGCATTTCCTTCTTCTGATCCTTCATGCAGCTCCCCCTGGGTAATGCTCGCGTGCCGCCGCCCCACAGTTCGGGCCCCGACATTTTGATGATTCTTCTGGCGCCGAACGACCGGTGTCAATAGTCGGCAGCGATCCAGAGTGGGCATTTCCGTACAGGAAAGTTGGTGCAGACCAAATGTCACTTGCGCCACAAAACCCGGGTGACCAGGCATACCTAATGGCCTGTTTTCCGAATTTGAGATTCCGATCAAACATCTCTCAACAAGTGCGACAGTAGTACCCGTTGGCTCTGGTACCTTTCCCTGCGCACGCCTCAAGCGAGGCGGAACTCGGGGGAGAACTCATGTACGGAAAACCGGCTCTGGGGACAGTCCTGCCTTTGGCCGGGCTGACCACGGCCCCGGAAGTCCTGCCGGGCATTCCTTTTGCCCGGGGTCTTCAGCAAGCGGCGGGGGCGGGCTTTCTGCTGTACTGCGCGACAGCGATAGCCCTCCTTTCGATCAAGCTCTGGTTCCATATGCAGCGCTCCGGTGACGAGTCTTGATCAGCGAGCTGCTCATATGGGCCGCCATCGCCATCATCGTGATGGCCGGCTGCTACAACACCGCGCTCTTCGCCCTGTCCCGGCGGCGGATCCGCCGCCGCCGGGGCCCCAGACAGGAACGCCTCTACGTCTTCCTGCTCGCCTGCCTCAACGAGGAGAAGGTCCTCGCCGAGAGCCTGGCGCGCATCACCGCCCTGCCCGCGCCCGGCCGTTTCATGGCCCTGGTCATCGACGACGCCTCCGACGACGGCACCGCCGCCGTCGCCCGCGCCGCCGCAGAAGCGGCCGCGCCGGGCCGGGTCCAGCTCCTCCAGCGCCACCTGCCCGACGCCCGGCGCGGCAAGGGCGCCGCGCTCAACGCCGGGATCGCGCACCTGCGTTCGTCCGGCCTGCTCGACGGTTACGACCCCGCCGACGTCATCGTCTGCGTCGTCGACGCCGACGGCCGGCTCGACCAGCACGTCGTCCAGTCCGTCGACCCGTTCTTCGACAACCCGCGCACCGGCGGCACCCAGATCTGCGTGCGCATGTACAACCGTGACAAGGGCCTCCTGGCCCGGCTCCAGGACATGGAGTTCGTCATCTACGGCGACATCTTCCAGTGCGCCCGCCGCTCCATCGGCAGCGTCGGCATGGGCGGCAACGGGCAGTTCATGCGCCTCGCCGCGCTGAACTCCCTGGCCGGCCCCGACGGCACCGCGGGCCCCTGGAGCGACTCCCTGACCGAAGACCTCGACCTGGGCGTCCGGCTGATCGCGGCCGGCTGGACCAACCAGCACTGCACGGCTGCCGCCGTCTCCCAGCAGGCCGTCCTCGACGTACGGCGCCTGGTCCGCCAGCGGTCCCGCTGGTTCCAGGGGCACTTGCAGTCGGCGGGCCTGGTGCCGCTGATCCTGCGCGACATCCCCGCCCGGGCCGCCGTCGACCTGCTGTACCACCTCTCCAGCCCGGTCCTGATCCTGCTCACCTCACTGCTGCCGCTGTCCTTCCTCGTCGCCGTCGGCGGCACGGTCGTCGGCTCCGTCCAGGCGGGACGCCCGCTGATCTCCCCGATGTGGGTGATCGGCCCCTACGTCCTGTCCTTCACCGCGGCGTACGCGTACGGCTTCATCTACTCCCGGCGCGAACGCGGCCTCGGGCTGGTGCGCTCGGTCCTGCTCTCCCACGTCTTCATCTTTTACGGCTACATCTGGTTCGCCGCCGGATGGTGGGGCCTGTGGCGGATGCTCACCGGCAAACAGACCTGGCTGAAGACCGCGCGCACCTGAGCGGGCGCCCGCCCGCGAAGCCCGCACCCCCCTCTGAGCACCTCTGAACCCCCTTCTCGAGGGAGAAGCATGTCTCCGAACATCATCACGGCGCCCGTGCGCGCCATGCTCGTCCTGGGCACCCGCCCCGAGGCCATCAAACTGGCGCCCGTGGCCCGTGCCATGGCCGCCTCCCCGCTCTTCGAACCGATCGTCGTCACCACCGGCCAGCACCGCGAGATGCTCCACCAGATGCTGGAGCTCCTCCGGGTCGACGTCCACACCGCGCTCGACGTGATGCGCGAGCGGCAGCAGCTGTCGACGCTGACGGCCCGGCTGGTGGACGGCCTGGGCGAGGTGTTCCGCGCCGAGCGCCCCGACCTCGTCATCGTCCAGGGCGACACCACCACGGCGCTGACCGGCGCCCTGGCCGCGTTCTACGAGCGCGTCCCCATCGCCCACGTCGAGGCCGGCCTGCGCACCGGCGTCCTGGACAACCCCTTCCCGGAGGAGGTCAACCGGCGCCTGATAGGCCGCCTCGCCCGCTGGCACTTCGCACCCACCCCGCGCGCCGCCGGACACCTGGCGGCCGAAGGCGTCCCGGACGCCGAGGTGTTCACCACCGGCAACACCGTCATCGACAACCTGCTGTGGGTCCTCGCCGAGGGCACCGGCCGCGGCCTCTTCGAGACCGGTCTGCGGCGCGTCCTGGTGACCTTGCACCGCCGGGAGAACCAGGGCGACACCATGCGGGCGATGGGCGAGTGCCTGCGGCGGCTCGCCGACCGGGGCGACGTGGAGATGGTGGTGCCGCTGCACAAGAGCCCCGCCGTCCGCGAGGCGCTGCTCCCCGAGCTGACGGGCCATCCGCGCATCCGGGTCGTGGAGCCGCTGGGCTATCTCGACTTCTCCGCGACACTGGCCTCCTGCGACCTGGTGCTCACCGACTCCGGCGGCATCCAGGAGGAGGCGCCCACCCTCGGCAAGCCCGCCCTCGTCCTGCGGACGACCACCGAGCGGCCCGAGGCCGTGGAGGCGGGCGCGGCCAGACTGGTGGGCACCGATCCGCAGTCCATCCTCGAAGCCGCCGTCCACCTGCTGGACGACCCCGTGGCGTACGAGCGGATGGCGACGGCCGGCAATCCCTTCGGGGACGGCCACGCCTCCGACCGCATCGTGGCCCAACTCGCCGAGGACTTCGGCGCGGACGCCGGCCCCGATCGGGGCGTTGTCCCGCTGGTCGCCTCCAGGCCCGAGGGGCCGGGGTCATACTCGACGGCATGAGAAGAGTTCACCGGCTGCTCGGCCTCGCTCTGCTCGCCGCCGCCGTGGTGGCGGGCGCCACCTTCGCGGTGAGCACGATGTGGGGGGGCGGTGACGGCAAACCCGACCGGCCCTGGGCCGAGGGGTCGGTGCACGGCCCGTGGCGGTCGGTGTTCGACGGCCACGGGCGGAACATCGGCCTCCACGACGGCCTGGAGCTCTCGCCCCAGCCGGCCAAGGTGCCCGACGAGACGCACGCGGGGCTGATCGTCTCCACGGCGGAGTACGGGGCGATGAGCTTCCGGTCCCGGATGCGGACGGTCGCCCAGCTGCGGACGCCGGAGCCCAATCCGTGGGAGGTGCCGTGGCTGGTGTGGGCGTACACCGATCCGGAGCATTTCTACTACCTCACCCTCAAGCCCAACGGGTGGGAGCTGGGCAAGCGCGACCCCGCCTACGGCGGCGGCCAGCGGTTCCTGGCCACCGGGGCGGGCGCGTACCCGGTCGGTGAGTGGTCGGACGTGCGGGTCGCCCAGCGCGGTGCGCGGATGGAGGTGAGTGTGGGGGGCCGGGGCCTGGTGGCGTACGAGGACAAGGAGCGGCCCTACACGAAGGGCAGCGTGGGGGTGTACACGGAGGACGCGCGGGTGGAGTTCCGCGATCTGTCGGTGCGTGCCCTGGACGACTGAGGGAGTGGGCGGCGGCGCCTGCCTCCGCGGTCGGGGAGGGGCAGGCGCCGCCTGGTTCCGCACCGCGCTGTACGGAACGGGTGGTGACCGTCGGGCGATCAGACGGTCAGCGCGCGGTCCGTGGGACGGACCGGGGCGGGCAGGGTGCTGGTCCCGGCGAGGTACCGGTCCACACCGCGGGCGGCGGAGCGGCCCTCGGCGATGGCCCAGACGATGAGCGACTGGCCGCGGCCGGCGTCACCGGCGACGAACACGCCGGGGACGTTCGTGGCGTACTCGCCGTCGCGGGCGATGTTACCGCGTTCGTCCAGTTCCAGGCCGAACTGCTCCACGAGGCCGTTCTCGCGGTCGGTGCCGGTGAAGCCCATGGCGAGGGTGACGAGCTGGGCGGGGATGCGCCGCTCGGTGCCGGGCTTCTGCTCCAGTTTGCCGCCGCTGAACTCGACCTCCACCAGGTGCAGCCACTGGACGTTGCCGTCCTCGTCGCCCTCGAAGTGGGTGGTGGAGACGGAGTAGACCCGCTCGCCGCCCTCCTCGTGCGCGGAGGTGACCTTGTAGAGCATGGGGAAGGTGGGCCAGGGCTGGCCCGGGTTCCGCTCCTCCCCCGGCCTGGGCATGATCTCCAGCTGGGTGACGGAGGCCGCGCCCTGACGGTGGGCGGTGCCGACGCAGTCGGCGCCGGTGTCGCCGCCGCCGATGACGACGACGTGCTTGCCCTCGGCGGTGATCGGGGAGACCGTGAGGTCGCCCTCCTGCACCTTGTTGGCCAGCGGCAGGTACTCCATGGCGAAGTGGATGCCCGCCAGGTCGCGGCCGGGGACGGGCAGGTCGCGGGAGGTGGTGGCACCGGCGGCGATCACGACGGCGTCGTAGCGCCCCCGCAGCTTCGCGGCGTCGACGTCGCGGCCGATCTCCACCTCGGTGCGGAACTTGGTGCCCTCCGCGCGCATCTGCTCGATGCGGCGGTTGATGTGCCGCTTCTCCATCTTGAACTCGGGGATGCCGTAGCGCAGCAGGCCGCCGATGCGGTCGGCGCGCTCGTAGACGGCGACGGTGTGGCCGGCCCGGGTCAGCTGCTGGGCGGCGGCGAGCCCGGCGGGGCCGGAGCCGATGACGGCGACGGTCTTGCCGGAGAGCCGCTCGGGGGGCTGGGGGGTGACGTCGCCGCTGTCCCATGCCTTGTCGACGATGGTGACTTCGACGTTCTTGATGGTGACGGCGGGCTGGTTGATGCCCAGGACGCACGCGGACTCGCAGGGCGCCGGGCACAGCCGCCCGGTGAACTCCGGGAAGTTGTTGGTGGCGTGGAGGCGCTCGCTGGCGGCCTGCCAGTCCTCGCGGTAGGCGTAGTCGTTCCACTCGGGGATGAGGTTGCCGAGCGGACAGCCGTTGTGGCAGAAGGGGATGCCGCAGTCCATGCAGCGGCCGGCCTGCTTGCTGATGATCGGCAGCAGGGAGCCGGGGACGTAGACCTCGTTCCAGTCCTTGACGCGCTCGCCGACGGGGCGGGTGCGGGCGACCTCGCGGCCGGTGGTCAGGAAGCCCTTGGGGTCAGCCATGAGTCGCCGCCTCCATCATCTTCTCGTGGGTCTCGGTCTCGGAGAGCCCCGCTCGCTCGGCGGCGTCCTTGGCGGCGAGCACTGCCTTGTACGTGGCCGGGACGACCTTGCTGAAGCGGGTCACGGCCGTGTCCCAGTTCGCGAGGAGGGTGGCCGCGACGGTGGAGGCGGTCTCCTCGTGGTGGCGGCGCACGGCGTCGTGCAGCCACTGCCGGTCGTCGGCGTCGAGGGTGTCGACGGCGGCGGCCAGCTCCTTGTTGACGTTGTCGGGGTCGAGGTCGACAACGTAGGCGACGCCGCCGGACATGCCGGCCGCGAAGTTCCGCCCGGTCTCGCCGAGGACGACGGCCCGGCCGCCGGTCATGTACTCGCAGCCGTGGTCGCCCACGCCCTCGGAGACGACGGTGGCGCCGGAGTTGCGGACGCAGAACCGTTCGCCGACGCGGCCGCGGAGGTACATCTCGCCGCCGGTCGCGCCGTAGGCGAGGGTGTTGCCGGCGATGACGGAGTACTCGGCGAGGTGGTCGGCGCCGCGGTCGGGGCGGACGACGATCCGGCCGCCGGAGAGGCCCTTGCCGACGTAGTCGTTGGCGTCGCCCTCCAGGCGCAGGGTGATGCCGCGCGGGAGGAACGCGCCGAAGGACTGGCCCGCAGAGCCGGTGAAGGTGATGTCGATGGTGTTGTCGGGCAGGCCGGCGCCGCCGAACTTCTTCGTCACCTCGTGGCCGAGCATGGTGCCGACGGTGCGGTTGATGTTGCGGATGGCGACCTGGGCCCGCACGGGCTGCGCGTCCTCGGCGGTGGGCGCGGCGAGGGCGTCGGCGGCGAGCTTGATCAGCTCGTTGTCGAGCGCCTTGGCCAGGCCGTGGTCCTGCTCGGTGACGCGGTGGCGGACGGCCCCGGCGGGCAGGTCCGGCACGTGCAGCAGGGGGGCGAGGTCGAGGCCCTGGGCCTTCCAGTGGGTGACGGCCTGGCTGGTGTCGAGGAGCTCGGCGTGGCCGACGGCCTCTTCCAGGGTGCGGAAGCCCAGCTCGGCGAGGAGCTCGCGGACTTCTTCGGCGATGAACTCGAAGAAGTTGACGACGAATTCGGCCTTGCCGGAGAACCGCTCGCGCAGCACCGGGTTCTGGGTGGCGATGCCGACGGGGCAGGTGTCCAGGTGGCAGACGCGCATCATGACGCAGCCGGAGACGACCAGGGGCGCGGTCGCGAAGCCGAACTCCTCGGCGCCCAGGAGGGCGGCGATGATCACGTCGCGGCCGGTCTTGAGCTGGCCGTCGGTCTGCACGACGATGCGGTCGCGCAGGCCGTTGAGGAGCAGGGTCTGCTGGGTCTCGGCGAGGCCGAGCTCCCAGGGGCCGCCCGCGTGCTTGAGGCTGGTGAGCGGCGAGGCGCCGGTGCCGCCGTCGTGGCCGGAGATCAGGACGACGTCGGCGTGGGCCTTGGAGACGCCCGCGGCGACCGTGCCGACGCCGACCTCGGAGACCAGCTTCACGTGGATGCGGGCCGCGGGGTTGGCGTTCTTCAGGTCGTGGATGAGCTGGGCGAGGTCCTCGATGGAGTAGATGTCGTGGTGCGGGGGCGGGGAGATGAGGCCGACGCCGGGGGTGGAGTGCCGGGTCTTGGCGACCCAGGGGTAAACCTTGTGGCCGGGCAGCTGACCGCCCTCGCCGGGCTTGGCGCCCTGGGCCATCTTGATCTGGATGTCGTCGGAGTTGACCAGGTATTCGCTGGTGACGCCGAAGCGGCCGGAGGCGACCTGCTTGATGCTGGAGCGGCGCGCGGGGTCGTAGAGGCGGTCGGGGTCCTCGCCGCCCTCCCCGGTGTTGGACTTGGCGCCCAGCTGGTTCATGGCGATGGCGAGGGTCTCGTGGGCCTCGCGGGAGATCGACCCGTAGGACATGGCGCCGGTGGAGAACCGCTTGACGATCTCGCTGACCGGCTCGACCTCGTCGAGGGGGACCGCGGGGCGGTCGCTCTTGAGGCCGAAGAGGCCGCGCAGGGTCATCAGCCGCTCGGACTGCTCGTTCACGCGCTCGGTGTACTGCTTGAAGATGTCGTAGCGGCGGGCGCGGGTGGAGTGCTGGAGGCGGAAGACGGTGTCGGGGTCGAAGAGGTGCGGCTCGCCCTCGCGGCGCCACTGGTACTCGCCGCCGATGTCCAGGCGGCGGTGGGTGGCGGCGATGCCGGTGGCCGGGTACGCCTTGGCGTGCCGGGCCGCGACCTCGCGGGCAACGACGTCCAGGCCGGCGCCGCCGATCTTGGTGGCGGTGCCCTGGAAGTAGGTCTCGACGAACGTCTCGTCCAGGCCGACGGCCTCGAAGACCTGGGCCCCGCGGTAGGAGGCGACGGTGGAGATGCCCATCTTCGACATCACCTTCAGCACGCCCTTGCCGAGGGCCTTGATGAGGTTGCGGATGGCGTCCTCGGCGGTGATGTCCGTCAGGAACGTCCCGGCGCGGACGAGGTCCTCCACGGACTCCATCGCCAGGTAGGGGTTGACGGCGGCGGCCCCGTAGCCGATGAGCAACGCGACGTGGTGGACCTCGCGGACGTCGCCGGCCTCGACCAGCAGGCCCACCTGGGTGCGCTGCTTGGTGCGGATGAGGTGGTGGTGGACGGCCGAGGTCAGCAGGAGGGAGGGGATCGGGGCGTGTTCGGCGTCCGAGTGGCGGTCGGAGAGGACGATCAGCCGGGCGCCGTCCGCGATGGCGGCGTCGACCTCGGAGCGGATCTCCGCCAGGCGGGCGGCGAGGGCCTCTCCCCCGCCGCCGACGCGGTAGAGGCCGGAGAGGGTGGCGGCCTTCAGGCCCGGGAGGTCCCCGTCGGCGTTGATGTGTATGAGCTTGGCGAGCTCGTCGTTGTCGATGACGGGGAACGTCAGGGTGACGCTGCGACAGGAGGCGGCGGTGGGGTCCAGGAGGTTGCCCTGGGGACCGAGGGAGGAGATCAGCGAGGTGACGAGTTCTTCGCGGATGGCGTCCAGCGGCGGGTTGGTCACCTGCGCGAAGAGCTGGGTGAAGTAGTCGAAGAGCAGCCGGGGGCGCTCGGAGAGGGCGGCGATGGGCGAGTCGGTGCCCATGGAACCGATGGGCTCGGCACCGGCCTTGGCCATCGGCGCGAGGATGACGCGCAGCTCCTCCTCGGTGTAGCCGAAGGTCTGCTGGCGGCGGGTGACCGAGGCGTGGGTGTGCACGATGTGCTCGCGCTCGGGGAGGTCGGCGAGGTCGATCAGGCCGGAGTCCAGCCAGTCGCCGTAGGGCTGCTCGGCGGCGAGCTGGGCCTTGACCTCGTCGTCCTCGATGATGCGGTGCTGGGCGGTGTCGACCAGGAACATCCGGCCGGGCTGGAGGCGGCCCTTGCGGACGACCTTCGCGGGGTCGATGTCGAGGACGCCGACCTCGGAGGAGAGGACGACGAGGCCGTCGTCGGTGACCCAGTAGCGGCCGGGGCGCAGGCCGTTGCGGTCGAGGACGGCGCCGACGAGGGTGCCGTCGGTGAAGGTGACGCAGGCGGGGCCGTCCCAGGGCTCCATGAGGGTGGAGTGGTACTGGTAGAACGCGCGGCGGGCCGGGTCCATGGAGGCGTGGTTCTCCCACGCCTCGGGGATCATCATCAGCACGCTGTGCGGGAGGGAGCGCCCGCCGAGGTGGAGGAGCTCCAGGACCTCGTCGAAGGAGGCTGAGTCGGAGGCGTCGGGGGTGCAGACGGGGAAGATCCGCTCCAGCTCCGTGTCGCCGAACAGCTCGCTGGCCAGCTGGGATTCGCGGGCCCGCATCCAGTTGCGGTTGCCCTTGACGGTGTTGATCTCTCCGTTGTGGGCGACGAACCGGTAGGGGTGGGCGAGCGGCCAGCTGGGGAAGGTGTTGGTGGAGAAGCGGGAGTGGACGAGGGCGATGGCGGTGGCGCAGCGCCGGTCGGAGAGGTCCGGGAAGAACGGCTCCAGCTGGCCGGTGGTGAGCATGCCCTTGTAGACGATGGTCCGCGCGGACAGCGAGGGGAAGTAGACGCCGGCCTCGCGCTCGGCACGCTTGCGCAGCAGGAACGCCTTGCGGTCGAGGGCGAGGCCCTCGCTGCCCCCGCCGGCCACGCTGTGCTGGTCCGAAACGCTGTGCTGGTCCGAAACGAACAGCTGCCGGAAGGCGGGCATCGTGGTGCGGGCGCCGTTGCCGAGCAGCTCGGGGGCGACGGGGACCTCGCGCCAGCCGAGGACGGTGAGGTTCTCCTCGGCGGCGATCGTCTCGATCTGTGAGACGGCGATGTCCGCGGCGGCGTCCTCGGCGGGGAGGAAGGCGATGCCGACGGCGTAGCCGCCGGGGGCGGGGAGGTCGAAGGTGACGCTCTCGCGGAGGAAGGCGTCGGGGACCTGGAGGAGGATGCCGGCGCCGTCCCCCGAGTCGGGCTCGGAACCGGTGGCGCCGCGGTGTTCCAGGTTCCGCAGGACGGTGAGGGCCTGCTCCACGAGCGCGTGGCTCGCCTCGCCGGTCAGGGTCGCGACAAAGCCCACGCCACAGGCGTCGTGCTCGTTCCGCGGGTCGTACATCCCCTGCTGGGCGGGGTGGGATGCGGCAAACAGAGGACGCATCGGCTCTCCCGTCGTCGTCATGGCAGTCATGGCGTATGCATGTGCCGAGGGACGACGTTGGCCCTCTGCGAAAGAAAATTTTGTGCAGGTTACATGATGGCCCGCTTCTCGGAAAGCGGATGCTTTGGTCCAGCATGTGGGACGCTGCAGACGAGGTGGCGAGCTCCGGAAGCCGTGGGATCACCCGGCCCGGCCGCGCCGGACACAGCGCAAGGCGGGCGGCGTTGCCCGCTGCGCTTCCGGATTGTGCCCGATCGTCGAGGGCCTGAAACCGCGAGGAAACGAATGCGTTATGCGGTGGCCCGCATAAAGCATCACCCCAGGGTGGCGCCGAAGGCAATACCGAGGGCGTATGTCACACCCGCGGCGGCACCGCCGAGGAGCAGCTGCCGCAGTCCGCTGAACCACCACGTCCGGGCCGTCACGCGCGCCACGACGGCCCCGCATCCGAAGAGGCCGAGCAGCGCCAGCAGCACCGCGGGCCACAGCTGGGTGGCGCCCAGCAGGTACGGCAGGACGGGCAGCAGCGCGCCCAGCGCGAAGGAGCCGAAGGAGGACACGGCGGCGACCGCCGGCGACGGCAGGTCGGAGGGGTCTATGCCGAGCTCTTCGCGGGCGTGGATCTCCAGTGCCTGCTCGGGGTCGCGGGAGAGCTGCATGGCCACTTCGAGGGCGAGCTCGGGCTCGACGCCCCGCGACTCGTAGAGCGCGGCCAGCTCCGCCAGTTCGTCGGCCGGGTGCTTGCGCAGCTCGCGGCGCTCCACGTCCAGCTCGGCGAGCACCAGCTCGCGCTGGGAGGCGACGGAGGTGTACTCGCCGGCGGCCATGGAGAAGGCGCCGGCCGCAAGCCCGGCCAGCCCGGTGATCACGATGGTCTGCGAGGAGGCGGAGCCGCCCGCCACGCCCGTCATCAGCGCGACGTTGGAGACCAGTCCGTCCATGGCACCGAAGACCGCGGGCCGCAGCCAGCCGCCGTTGACATCGCGGTGCGTGTGATTGTCACGGTGCGCCACATGCGGCGCCTCCACCGCATCGAGGACAGACATTGCTCCGGGTGCTCCCTTGCCCACGGGGACGGGCCTGGCGCCCACCCCCAACAAGTCGAAGGTACGCACGAATCGCAGTGATCCGCTAGCAAGGAAGGCCGAACTTACCTCTCTGACCTGGGGCTTTGTAAAACGGCTGGGAAAAATGGGGTCGGACGCACCAGGGCCGCCGGACGGGAGCGTCCGGCGGCCCTGGAAACGGCCTGCTGCGTCAGATCTTCTTCGCCGGCTTCCCGGCGGACTCCTCGGCCGGCTTCTCCGCCGGCTTCTCCGCCGCTTTCTTGGTCAGTTGCTTGACCGGCTTGCCGGCCTTGCCGTCCGGCCGGGGCTCCCCGCCGCTCCGGTCGGCCCCGGCATCGCCCTCCCCCGCTTCGGCGACCGCCGCGGGTTCCACCACGGTCTCCCGCCCGGGGGCCCGCTTGGCCGAGACGACCATGTAGACGACCGCGCCGATGAACACGACGATCGACGTCCAGCCGTTGAGCCGCAGGCCGAGGACGTGGTGGGCGTCGTCGACGCGCAGGTACTCGAACCAGAAGCGGCCCACGGTGTAGGCGGCCACGTAGAGGGCGAAGACCCGGCCGTGGCCGAGGGTGAAGCGGCGGTCCGCCCAGATGACCAGGGCCGCGATGGCCAGGCACCACAGGGACTCGTACAGGAACGTCGGGTGGTACGTGCCGGCGACCCGCCCGATCGCCGGGTCGCCGTCGATCTTCAGCGCCCAGGGCAGGTCCGTGGCCTTGCCGTACAGCTCCTGGTTGAACCAGTTGCCCCAGCGGCCGATGGCCTGCGCCACGGCGAGGCCGGGCGCGAGGGCGTCCGCCCAGGCCGGGAGCGGGATCCCGCGCCGCCGGCAGCCGATCCACGCGCCGACGGCACCGAGCGCGACCGCGCCCCAGATGCCGAGCCCGCCCTCCCAGATCTTGAAGGAGTCGACCCAGTCGCGCCCCTCGCCGAAGTACATCTGGTAATCGGTGATCACGTGGTAGAGGCGCCCGCCGACGAGGCCGAAGGGCACGGCCCACACGGCGATGTCCGCGACCGTCCCCGCCCGCCCGCCCCGCGCGATCCAGCGTCGGTTGCCGAGCCAGACGGCGACGAACACGCCGATGATGATGCAGAAGGCATAGCCGCGCAGCGGAACCGGTCCGAGATGGATCACACCGGTCGACGGGCTGGGAATGTAAGCGATGTCCATGGCACCACTGACGCTACCCTGCCGGAGCCCGGCGGGGGCAACCCGCCCGGCGCAACGGCTGCGTAACGCCCCGGCTCCCCCGCCGCTACTTCTGCGCGTCCGTGACCATCTTCCGCAGCTTCTGCGGGGTGAGCGGGTTGCTCTGGTCCCCGTAGACGTTCTTGCCGTCGAGGAGGACGGTCGGGGTGGCGCGGAAGGAGGACTTGCCGAACGCCTCGTGGGACTTCTTCACCCAGCTGTCGTGCGTGCCGTCGTTCACGCACTTCCGGAACGCCGGGGTGTCCAGGCCCTTGACCTGGCCTGCCAGCTCGATCAGGCGCGGCTTCTTGCCGAAGGCGTCGTCCGGCTCCGGCGGCTGGTTCTTGTAGAGCACGTCGTGGTAGGCGGCGAACTTCCCGGCGTCCTGGGCGCAGGCCGCCGCGTTGGCCGCGTTGAGCGAGCCGGTGCCGCCGAGGTTGTTGTCGATGAGCGTGACCAGGTGGTACTCGGTCTTGAGGAGGCCCTTGGCCTCCAGGTCGTGGACGGTGTCGCGGAAGGCGTTCTCGAACTGGGCGCAGCCGGGGCAGCGGAAGTCCTCGTAGACCGTCAGGGTGGCCTTGGCGGCGGGCTTGCCCACCGGGATGGTGGCGCTGTCCTTGCCGGTGGCGCCCTGCGGGTCGACCGGCGGGCCCGCCTCCTTTTTCTCGTCCTTGCCGGAGTGGGCGACCAGAGCTCCGATCCCGGCTCCGACCCCGAGGACCGCCACGACGACGGCCGCCGCGATCAGGGTGCGCTTGCGTCTGGTCCGGGACTCTTCCCTCAGCCGCTGTTCCTGCAGCCGCTCGCGGGCGCTGCGCTTTCCATCAGAGTTCTTCTGGCTCACGTCCCGGTACAACGAACCGGGGGCGCGCCCTGCGCGTCCCCGGCCGTCGGTTCCTTCAAAAGAGTTACGCGCGCTTGCGTACGCCCTCGGCGAGTTCACCCGCGAGGGTGCGCAGCGCGGTCAGGCCGGCCTCCTCGTCGGGGGCGTCCAGGAGCCGCTTGACGAAGGCCGAGCCGACGATGACGCCGTCAGCGAACTGGGCGACCTCCTCGGCCTGGCGGGCGTCGGAGACGCCGAGCCCGACGCAGACCGGCAGGTCGGTGACGGCCCGGGTGCGGCGCACCAGTTCCTGTGCCTCGTTGCCCACGGATTCCCGGGTGCCGGTGACGCCCATCAGGGACGCGGCGTACACGAAGCCGCTGCCCGCTGCCGTGATCTTGGCGAGGCGTTCGTCGCGGCTGCTGGGTGCGACCACGAACACCGTGGCCAGGCCGTGCAGTTCGGCGGCCTTGCGCCACACCTCGGACTCCTCGACCGGCAGGTCGGGGAGGATGCAGCCCGCTCCGCCGGCCTCGGCGAGGTCGGCGGCGAACCGCTCGACGCCGTAGGCGTCGACGGGGTTCCAGTACGTCATGCACAGCACCGGGGCGCCGGTGGCGGCGTGGGTCTCGCGGACCGTGCGGATCACGTCGACGATCTTGACGCCGCCGCGCAGGGCGATGTCGTCGGCGGTCTGGATGACGGGGCCGTCCAGGACCGGGTCGCTGTGCGGCAGCCCGATCTCGACGATGTCGCAGCCGCCTTCGAGCATCGCGGTGGCGGCGCGGACGCCGCCGTCGACGGTCGGGAAGCCGGCGGGGAGGTAGCCGACGAGGGCGGCGCGGTTCTCCGTCCTGGCCGCCGCCAGTACGGTGCCGAGCAGTTCGACGTTGCCTGCCATCACTTCGCCCCCTCATTCTTGTCACCGTCGTAGAGCCCGAAGTAGCGGGCGGCGGTGTCCATGTCCTTGTCGCCGCGGCCGGAGAGATTGACCAGGATCAGGCCCTCCGGGCCGAGTTCCCTGCCGAGCTCGAGCGCGCCCGCGAGCGCGTGGGCGCTCTCGATGGCCGGGATGATGCCTTCGGTGCGGGAGAGGAGCAGCAGGGCCTGCATGGCGTCGTCGTCGGTGACGGCCCGGTACTCGGCGCGGCCGGCGTCCTTGAGGTAGGAGTGCTCGGGGCCGATGCCCGGGTAGTCGAGGCCGGCGGAGATCGAGTAGGGCTCGGTGATCTGGCCGTCCTCGTCCTGGAGGACGTAGCTGCGGGAGCCGTGCAGGATGCCGGGGGTGCCCGCGGTGAG
Source organism: Streptomyces sp. NPDC046215 (assembly GCF_040646215.1). Taxonomy (NCBI): domain Bacteria; kingdom Bacillati; phylum Actinomycetota; class Actinomycetes; order Kitasatosporales; family Streptomycetaceae; genus Streptomyces; species Streptomyces sp. NPDC046215. The sequence continues at coordinate 51,814 of NZ_JBEYZW010000049.1, forward strand.
GGTGGCGGCGTGTTCGCCGGTGGCGACGCCGTGGCCGCCCGGCTCGCAGCCGATCAGCCGGACGCCCTCGTCCGGGAGGAAGGCGTGGAAGAGGCCGATGGCGTTGGAGCCGCCGCCGACGCAGGCCACGGCGGCGTCCGGGAGGCGGCCCGCGCGCTCCAGGATCTGCCGGCGGGCCTCGACGCCGATGACGCGGTGGAAGTCGCGGACCAGGGCCGGGAAGGGGTGGGGGCCGGCGACCGTGCCGAAGAGGTAGTGGGTGCGGTCGACGTTGGCGACCCAGTCGCGGAACGCCTCGTTGATGGCGTCCTTCAGGGTGCGGCTGCCGGACTTCACGGCGATGACCTCGGCGCCGAGCATCCGCATGCGGGCGACGTTGAGCGCCTGGCGCTCGGTGTCGACCTCGCCCATGTAGATGGTGCACTCCAGGCCGAAGAGGGCGCAGGCGGTGGAGGTGGCGACGCCGTGCTGGCCGGCGCCGGTCTCGGCGATGACGCGGGTCTTGCCCATGCGCTTGGTGAGGAGCGCCTGACCCAGCACGTTGTTGATCTTGTGCGAGCCGGTGTGGTTGAGGTCCTCGCGCTTGAGGAACACGCGGGCGCCGCCCGCGTGTTCGGCGAAGCGGGGCACCTCGGTCAGGGCGCTGGGGCGGCCGGTGTAGTTGACCATGAGGTCGTTGAGCTCGGCGGCGAAGGCGGGGTCCGCCTTAGCCTTCTCGTACTCCGCGGCCACCTCGTCGACGGCGGCGACGAGGGCCTCGGGGATGAACTTGCCGCCGAAGGCGCCGAAGTAGCCCTCGGGGCTCGGGATCAGACCCTCCGGGTCCGGGATGAAGAATGCAGAGGACACGTGCGGTACTCCTCGAACAGATCGGGACGGTTCCGGGTGACGGCGGGCGCGGGGGCCCGGCCGTGGATGTCCGGGGCGTGTCTTACGGATCAGCCCGGATCAGGCCGCGGCGTCCGGTGCGGTAGCTCGCAAGGCGGAGCATCTCCCGCGTACTGGGCGTACTCGGG